>DAOUSX010000027.1 GCA_030627025.1 Dehalococcoidia bacterium | reverse complement strand
TTCGTGTCTTTCCGTAATTTAGGTTCTACATTTTTCTTCTTTACGGTTATAGCATGCACTTCCATATCTAGCTTCAGAAGCCTGTTGAGTAAATCTTCCTTAATGACCTTTCTAGTAGTATTTCCCTTAAGTTCCACATTCCGTGGAATATGATGTTTTTTCTTAACTGCCTTTACACACCTTCTAAAAGGAACGGGGGTTTCCACAATAACAAAAGCAATTGTGAAATATTTGGTGCCCCCTTGTCCAAATCCCAAATCGCCTGATTCGTCTAAGTAAACATACACTATACATTACCTACTAGCTTTCGATTTCCTTCTCTCATGCTCAACGGGCCCGCATAGGAAGGTGTTTCTTCCCTTATTGATTTTTTGTCTATCACAATTGAAGTTTTTGCAGCCACTCTACGAGGAGTGGTGATATGGGCATGTCGATGAGAAATCTCATGCGAAAATCTCTATTGTTTCTTCCTCGGCAAGATAAGCTGCATACTGAAGAGCTTCATCGATATCCTCCGGCTCTAGGTAAGGATATGCCTTCAGAATGGACTCTTTAGTTTCACCAGCAGCTAGCAGCCCTAGTACCCTCGATACAGGGAATCGTAGGTCTCGAATACAGGGCTTCCCGGTGCAAATCTCTGGATTTATAGTGATGCGCTTAAATTTCATAGCTTACACTCCTTTTTTATCTGCCGAAAGACCTCTTATCGTATTTTACCACACACAGTTACATTTAATCTTTCTATAATCTATCCCTAGCTTTGCCCACATTGCCAGCGTTTCTTTGCAAAGCCAAATTCATGTTATCTTTCCGTCAGCAGGAACTAGGTTCTAGCGATTTAACGACGCCCTCAACCTATTAACACGATCAGCTTCCCACTGGGAATATGATTCTGGGCTAGTAAGGAAAGCATCCCACGCTTCATTGAGCAATATGGGAATATTAATGCTGTCCAACGATTGTTTCTGCCCAGTAAATATCCTCAAACCTGTTGCTATGCAAGCTTGGTAGACATGGTTAGCCAAGCTCGAAAGTAGAGGATCAGCGTATGAAAGGTGGTAATCAGGGGGCTCCAAATTACCTGTCAGCGCAATGTATCGTTTCCATCTTTGATCTATTTTCTCCACAGCATCCTGAGCCCCTGTAACTCTCAACATGGCAAAGATTGCTCTCATCCGTGACTCATCTGCTGGATGAGATGTTTCGTCTTCTGGGCTGAAGATATTAGGGCTCATTTTGGAGCAAAGCGACATGTTCGCCCATGCATATGCGGAGCCAACTATATAGGTAGCAATCATGTCAGAGGCAAATTCTTTTATCCAGGGACCTTTCCAAAGGGCATAAATATGATCGTAAAAAGGCTTATACCCTGGAGGCCGCCTGCCTGCGTCTACCTCTCTTTTCCCCCTTTCTATATACTCTGAGAGGTCCTCTAGAAACTCGTAGGAAAAATTTCTCTCATGGTGGAAAAACAAAATGTGGCCCAACTCATGACAAAGGTCTGGGAGTCCCAAGAGGAACGAACTTTCACATACAGGCACTGAAATCAAATTAAACCGTACTTCGGACCAGTAATACTCTCTGCTGAATGTAGAGAGTACTGGAACTGGCAATGGATAATTGATTTGCGTTGCTAGGCTTTTGCATAGAAGAAACATTTGGTGGTCCTCTTCATTGTACCTAGTAATAAAGGGAAGAGGGTAAGATTCGATCAGATACATTAGCTGTGCAAGACGCTTATATTCGTTAAGTTGGTTGGGAAGTAATTGTGGCGTGCCGAAAGCTGGGTCTTCTGAAAGCAGTTGAATGTCACGGTAGATACTGCTAAGGAGGGCACGAATATTTACCACATAATCCTGCACATCGGGAGGGAATGCCTTGCTCTGCAGAAGTTGTTGTAATGTAAGGCATCTCTTCCCTAGGTCAAAAACAAGTCCTCGAAGGAAGTCCTCCACTACTTCCTCCAAAGTTTGCGGAATATGCTAGATGTCTCGGCATCAGTGATGGTAGCTAACTCATCTAGCAAAGCTAAATCTTTTGGGGTTAAGCATACCAAATCATGGACTAGGTGATCACTAGCCAGCTTCAAATCTGAGAGATAGTATTCAAGCTCACCCTTCCTTGCTTCGTTTATTCGTTCTATGAGCGAACTGGGAATCATAAAGTCCTCTGCTTCTTTGCTTAAGGATGGCGAAAGATCTCGAAGTAGCTCATCTAGGAACTGTGAAAGCAGCTTTTGACTCTCAAGCACTTGCCTTGGGCTGAGCGATTCTGCTCCCGGCAACTTATATCGTGCTCTTTTCAGCACAACCACCGCATCATTAATCTTCTTCAGGAGATCAGAATTAGTCTTATACACATGTGACAAAATACTTAGGTCGCTCATCTTTATGCCTCCTTTCCGTAAAATTTGGGCTATTTGCTCAGCTAACCAACGTCGACTTGCGTTACTTCTTCAATCTCCTCCTCTCCTTTCTCAGATATTTCTCCTTCGCCATAAAGGGCTCTCTCAATGTCTGCCTCTGCGGCCATAGGCTCAAGAAATTCATGAGCTAGCCTTATTGTGAGTGGCAGTCGCCCACAGCTATCTGGGGCTGACCATATGAGTTGGGAAAGAGCGAAGATATCTTCTAATACATATTTTATATTCAGTTCTCCTTCTGCTATGATGGCATGCAGTGGTCTGGCTGTCCCTTGGCGTATAAAGGGTTTTCCTGTGGTACAAACAATCCCCTGCTTCATATCTATTGGAAACCACCTCCCAATCCTGGGATTATCAAGTCTAGCTAGAGAATCCCCTATGCTAATACGGATTGGATACGCACTTTGCTTTGGGATTTGAACAACACCTACCATAGTTTCAGAATTGAGAATGCCTTCTCGTTTAAGCTGTCGAACGGCTGCTCTTATCCCTCTGAGTTCACTTTCATAAATTTTGCCATCTCGGTGAATTACAATGGAGTGTGGACAAATCAGGGGTGGGCAAAACAGCTTGGGAAGGTCATCCTTTAGCCGTGTATACAGGACCTCCTTAATTTGGTTGGCAGGCAATTTTTCCTTTTGGCGAGACGGGAAATCATGAAAGAAGCAATATTTACTATTTTCGTAGATGAATGTGAAGCCAGCAGTGCCTTTTAATACGTCTATGCCCACGTATGCATCATAATGTAAGGCATTTTGAAGGCTCCACAGCCACTTGTGATTGACCTGTAGCAAGCCGAGAGCTGTATATTTTATGTAGGATCTCAGTTTCCCTTCTAAGCCATCTTTTACCTCATAGGTGAACTGCTCTCCAACGCCCTGCTGTCGATAGAAGTTCACGATGTTCGATGCAAGTGCACACTGAAGCTGGATATCAGGCCAGAGTGCTCTTTTTATGTAATTGTGCAAGTCTTTGTCAGCATTGGGAGGTAAAACTAGTAGAGCGTAGCCTTTGCTAACACCTGCCTTCTGAAAGCCAGTTTGGATAGCTTTGACCTGGCTCCGTAATGTTTGGCAACCTTGGTCATCATATAGCACTAACTTTGGTTGGTATGGATGGTGAGGGTAAAATTGGCACATGCTCTGCTTGAATCGTTCCGTAAAGTCTTCTACTATGGGGCGTGGAAGTGAAAGAGGCCTGATGATATATTGAGCATCAAAGGGCGAAATTGTTAGAGGACCGATCTTGCGATCCAACAAATAGCGCATTCGGATTTGCCCCAGTTCTCTGAGGTCAATACCTCCGTCAGCCCCATCCCGTTTGACATGGAGTAAAGTGTTATTTCCAAAAAGCTGATCAGGCACTGGGAAGAATCGGTGCTCAGCCTGGAAGGGCTCAGCTTTTAGGCAGATGGGCTTGTCATTCAGTTCCGCATTTGCAAAATGCCGTTGAACAATCCTAGATACCTCAGCAAATCGCTTATTCGGCGGTTGTATAGACTGGGAGTGGATAGGTTTAACCTTAGGATCCTCAGTAGGATAGATCAACTTGCATAAAGCTGCGGCACCGTAACTCTCTATTTTGCTACCCAGATCCCGGAATAGGATGGCTGGGCTCTGTGGGTCAAGCGACTCAATATAAGGTAGATGGTCTTGGCCATGTTCCCGCATAATGTAATCGAAGAGGTTAAAGGTTTCGCCAGTCCGGCGATGCCTAAATTCTTGATCTTGTACAGTTTTACCTGTTGCCTTGATTAATTGAATCTGATACCAATCGTGGCCGAAGTGATATACGAAGTGGCGGTTGACATATTCAGATATCTCCCCTATATCATTTGTGAGTTCTGTTAGCCAACGAGTATCGACATACTTATAGGTGATATCGATAGCGAGAAACAGTCTGCCACTTTCGAGGCTCAGGATATTAAATTTAAACCCCTCGAAGATATCGACTTTCCATGTTTCATCTTTATAATCGATTGGCATTTTCCAAAAATAGGAGTGCCCAATATTCCATAACATCTTATCCCTCATTAGAGGAGTGCGGAATGCATAGCCTAAGAATTGTAGTGCAATGGGCATGTCCTCAGTATCTAAAGAATCAAGCTTAATATGATTTACGCCCTTGACCGGAACAAGCTGTGCCACATGTAAAATGAGTGGTCGTTTAAGCCCTAGCCGCGGTGAGTCAGCTGGAATTGCTAGATAATGCTTGCCATCTTTGGAAACCAAAGCAACTGGCTTTCGCAGTTCATATGCCACACCTCTCAGCAGTATGTTAATGTTTTTGTAATAGTCGACATACTTATCATCTTCCTTTCTCGGCAACCCTGTAATCTCTAGCAGCCGATAGGAGCAGTCAAGCTCCGTGCGATTCGTGATTTCAAACATACTTAAAAACTGCTTAGTCACGGTTCAACTCCAAGCATAGTTTCCGAAAGTTGCAATGCTGGCACGTTAATGGGCTATTAGCAGAATCATAATCCTCAAATCGACCCAAGGAATAGCCTTGGTCACCCACTACAGCTTGAATCTCAGTTGCACTTTTGAATATGAAATCTTCTATTTGGTATAGTTTGCCCTGGGTTACAGTATGCTGCGTAACCGAATCCGTGAGCAAATTCACCTCATATAATCGAATGTCTTCTGGTCGCAAATTAGACCACCTCGGAGTGCGGAAGACGGCCAAGGCATAGGTAAGTGCCTGCCGAGTGTAGGCGGTTGTGTCACTCTGGCTTATTTTCCAATCCACGATGGTTGGCTTTCCATCCTGGCGAAAACACAGTAGATCAAGCTTCACTGCAACTGTGAAAGCATCCACCTTGAAATTCAAGGGAAGCTCTGACTCGTAGTCAAAATGATGGCAAAGGCTACTGGCAAAGCCCTTGCTGCCCAATAGATTATGAAGACACTGCGAAACCATTTCATACATCACTTTTACATCGCTGGGCGGGATTTCGATTCCATATTCGTGCTCAAATAGAGCGAGGAAGTCCGAGCCGAGTGATACTTTGGATTGTTGCATCAAGAGCTGATAATCGTGGTTCCCTGAGAACGCAAGTTGGCGACGCGCTATTGCCAAAGCGTATTCGACTATCTTCTCCACACCTACCGAGCTACCACTCCTCCAAGCGGGGACGACTAGCTGATCTATTGCCTGGTGAACCAGACTTCCTTGCCAGGCAGAAAGGTGCTTTAACTGTTTTAACATATAGGCTTCGCGCCGCTTGGTATCTTTAGCCTGAGGTGAAGCCATCACTTCAGAAAAGAAGTATTGTCGCTGACAACGGCGAAAGGTATTATGAGCCGATATCGACCATTTCATCTACTAGTTCTCCACAAAAGAAAAACCCATCCTCATTCATTTTCAGTTCTCTTCTCCAAGTATTGTAATAATTCCTTCCAGACTTGCGGATTATGTATAGTTTGCGTTGCTCGTCTGAAAAACTGCGATGCTTCTTTATCTCTAAAGATCCTCTCCATACTCGGCGGGATTTTGCCCGCTAGTTCTAGAAGCTCTAATTCATCTGCTTCAAGAGCATTGGCCAAATCATGGATTGTCTTAGTTGATGGTGTATACCCCAGTCTTCCGTTCTCTATCTTGCTCAAATAGGTGAAATCAACGCCGATCAACTCTGCTAATTGCCGCTGAGTCAAATGCTTTTGTTTCCGAAGTTCCCTGATTCTTTCTCCTAACTTCATGCTACTTCTTAACATTATATATGAAGTTGATATTGATGTCAACATCAACTTTTACATTGAGACTGCAGTGTATAGTAAGACTATGATAGCTCTCTTCCTATTTTGTAACCTCTTGCCAGAGTTGGTGGAGGAGACGCTGGCGAAGTCTGGAATCAAGGATGGAGCCAAGGTAATCCTCAAAGATTTCGTCTGTTTTTTGTTTTAAGCTTTCTAATTCGGGGACGATTCCCTTGAGATAATCTTCGTCCTTGGGAATTTTAACGTTCTCCAGTCCAGCTTCCAGCCAAACCTTGAGGTAACGGGCTTCTGTTTCTGAAGCACAGTCTATATGTTCTCTGCTTGAAGAAAGTCGCCAGCCAAAAAGCTCTTGCTCTAATTTAACTTCGCCTATAACTTTGGGCAATCTCTTAGTGTATAAAGGCTTATGGGTCAATATCTTCTCTCGGTAGAACTTCCCTAAGGTCTCATCGCCGAGCTTATCCATTACCGTCTTCACTAAAAGGTCAATGTCTATTCCTTCTTTAGTTTTCCGCCTCTTGCCAAAACTCTTGGCTTTCTCAATTCTGGATTTCACCAAATCCACTACTGCCCGATAGACATCAAGCTGCTCTTCATCGGTTAACCCTAAAACCTCGCCCATAATGATTTTATCTAGCTCCCGGCGGTCAGGCTTGACCTTGTCCAGAGAAACTTCTCCGGGAGAGGAGGCGCCAAGCTCAGAGAAAACTGGGGTGATTTTCCCCTTGTTGGTGTACTCAGAAGCTTCCTCAAGCTTTTTCATTTGCTGTTGAGCGAGTTTAGAAGGACTGTAAACATGAATACCTTCGACCATCCAAACATCGAGGTCTAAAGGTCCTCCGCCACCTCCAGGTTGCCTTCCGCAAAGCTCAGCAAAAAGGGCCGAGATAGTGCTATTCAATTGTGCACAAATCTCCTTAGCTACTGCTCTGTTCTTAATCGAGACTCCGTAAAAGCTTTTATTTAAGTAATATTCAAATCGATTGAGCAAGACAAAAAATCTTTCCCTGAACCGCTCTGGAAACCCTATAAAACTGGCGATTCCTTCTCCCAAATCATACCACCTCTTCCTTGAGGCACAGGTGGGGCGAAGATGATAGCCTTTTCGCTCGCCTTCCTCGATATACTTGAGGACGTTAGTCCTTTTCAAATCTTTCTTGTCTTTGTGAATCATCAAAACTCGATATTTCAAGTCCTCAGGCTTGACCCTGATTGATTTACATTCCCTTGGACTTTTGATGACATAGTTAGGTATCCAGTTTCCCTTGTCATCCTGGTGCATCCAGAATTCTCTCTCAATCTCCCTCCTCTTTATCTCCTCCTCGGTCAAGTAGAAGAATTCGTTAGCACCGGTGGTGAAGCCGCGTTTCACCTCGGCGATTTCCTTCAAGGGCGCAAGCTTATCTTTTCCCCTCTCCAGAATCTTGAAGAAAATCTCTGGCGCTCTTATATATTTGCCCCACTTGGCACCGACATATTTCCCAGTTTCCTTATCAAATCCTTCTTGCCAAAGCTCCACCTGAGACTTTGGGAAAATCCTCAATTCCTCATTCTGGTAAAACTCAGAATGAGCCATGATGGTCTTTTTCAGCTTGTCAATTTCGTGCAGCCGTTCTACCTGCTCTTGCCACATTTCCTGAGCCGGTGGGATGAAGTAGGTCAAGGGCTTGAAGAGGTAGACAAAGCGGACTAAATTCTCGTCTCGGTCCTTTTTGTCTCTGCATTTCTCCAGGATAACGATGCAGGTGTTGACATCAGCTTCTTCAAACCATCTCTCCACCTTGGACTCGATGATAGCAATAATTTTATAGTTTTTAAGGAAGAATTCTTGTAGTCCCTTGCCATAATCCACATCGAGCCAGGAATTGGAAACGATGAAGCCAAAGCGACCACCGTTCTGGAGGAATTTCATTCCGTGGACGAAGAAGTAAGCGTGAATACCAGCTCTCTTTGAGATTTCAGCAATTTTCTTGCCTGTATTGTCTTCAAGAGCATTCTTTATAATTTTCCTTTTATATTCCTTGACTTCAGGGACAATCTCTGGCATTTCTTCCTGGCGGGTGTAAGGAGGATTGCCCACAACACAGTCAAACCAGCGGGGATAAGTAACTTCTCTTTCCTTTACACCCAGCGTTTTTGCCAACGCTTTCCTTGCTTTCTTGGGTAGCTCGAAGCCACCTTCGGTGCTCAAGAGGTTGAAGAAGTCTTCTTGAAGGATGTTGGGATAGTTCTTATCTACACTTAAATCTCTAATGGCTAAGTTTATAGTGGAAAGGTGAGCGGGGAATTTGGCGATGTCATTGCCCCACAAAGTTTTCAAAATATCCTCATGCTTTAGAAATTGATTCATCAGTTTCTTGTGTTGATAAGCTCTTACCAGGAATGTGCCAGCGCCACAGGCAGGGTCTAGAACTTTGTCATCCTCATGCTTCAGGCAGAACTTAAGGATGGTATCGACTACGTCGGGGTTGGTGAAATACTG
>DAOUSX010000123.1 GCA_030627025.1 Dehalococcoidia bacterium | reverse complement strand
CTACGTATTCTTCGTTAAATCCCCTAAGAGTGAGGATAAGTGGGTTGAGCTCAACTGTGCTGATGGTTGCAGTTTTTCTATTTACCTGAACAATAAGGTTGTGCCTGTTGCTGGCAACCGCGCCCTCTTCCGCCTTATTGAGGGATGGAACAGTTTTACCATTTTCGTCTATGTTCCCGGGAGTATATCTAACAGGGCGCTTACGTGGAGTTGGGGCCTCGACCCCTCAAGGGTGCGCGCCAGATTCCAGAGTATGGAACTGGTCGACTATCCCACCCTGACCTACCAGACGCCGCCGGGAGTCAGAAACCGCTACGCCTTGGTGAGGGATGGAAACTACTGGTATGTTGCTTTAAATTTTAACCCGCTTGACTTTGCCCTCTCACCTTCTGATTTCGTGTTCAGGCACAGGAAGCCGAAGTACGAATTAGAGACCGTGCGCTTGAAGGTGGTGCTGGAGCGCCTGCCGGAGGCGGGCAACGTAACTCCGCGCCTGAAGAGTTTCCTTTTGGAAGAGGTGGTTGGTCCTGGGTCTTAAGCTTGAGATACTCACTGCAAGCGGAGTGCCTACTGGCGAGTTTGATATTATAGAGACTATTCATTGGCTGGATATGCCGGGCAATAGAGATACGGCAACCGTCTGTGTCCGTCTGGTCAACGACTCTTCGGAACCCTGCTATAATGTTGTAGTTGCCGCCGCTGGAGAGCACTCGCAGTGGTTTTCTTTTTCAGTTTTAGGAGAGGACAACTGGTGTAATGTCCTTGAATTTGATGTTGTTGAAAGTGAGTCGCCTGCTTTTCAGGTGAGAATCAAGCCAAGCACTGCTACCGAAGAGGGTAAATACACCGACACTAACATTGTGGCTTCATGGAACGGCGGGCAACTGACTGTAGAAACTATTCAAGTTGTTTTAAAGATGTTCTACACAGACATAGAGCTACCAACTCTCCCTTTAACGAAGAAGCGTGCCGCCTTTGGGCGTTCTCCAGTCAATTCCTATGACCTCAATATTACTTTTGACGAAATAGCCTACGATTTAGAGGTGCTCCGCAGGCATACTAGGATAAATTCTGCTATTTTAGAAATTTCGGGCGCCTAACCCTGAAGGAAGGAGAGTTGCCGAGGGGGTTCCTTCCTAGAGTTTTTGATGCCATCTTCTTTTGGAGCCGCCGAAGCTAAATCTGTCCTGCCGGCATTTGGCAATTTGCCAAATGAACCTGCCCCGATATCTTGAACAAGCCAAGAGCTTGCTCCGCAGGAGCACTCTTGGGGTATTCTTTCAGTTTCAATGCGCTTGCCGCACTTAGAACACACAAACAACATTTCGCCTCCTAATTAAGTAACAGATACAATCTAATTGCTTCTCTTACCTTGAATTTATCGCTGATAAAATTACTAGCCCCTACAATTTTATCATGAGACTAAGCAACATTGCTTACCATATTATGCCTGCTACCATAAGCAACTACCAAAGCACAGGTTGTGCAATGCACAACGCCACCCGACCCCTTTCTCACTGGTGTGATTGCACCATGAAGCCATGGGTCAGATCCCGAATTGGACGATTGTGCAATTAGGTAACAAAACAAGCCATTATTTTGCCGACATTTTGCCGACAAACTGTTTAGCACCCAGTGGCACAGGGTGGCACAGCCAGATACAAACTCGGCCCCGGTGCTAGACCAAACAACCCATTATGCTATCTAGCGCCACAGGGTAGCACGCCTAGCTTGTAAATGGGGTTCAGGTGGTCGGAGGTTCAAATCCTCCCGCCCCGATTTTTTGGACTACCTACAAGGCAAACAGTCTGCCAAAAAACGAAAGAACGTAATTGCAACGGAGTAATCCCATGCTAGAAACAGGAAATCATGCAAGACGAAGATAAATACGGGCGATTGCTTAGATGTGTGTGCATAGGCAATGTGATGGTCGGTGCATAACTTGTTAGACTAGGATGTGCTTATTCCTAATACCCGTGCACCAAATCTTAAATACCAGAAGCTTCTTCTATAGCTAGGGAAAGAAACATCGGAGCAAGGACGAAGACCGTGAGCAAATCAGCGAGACAATCAATGTACCCTAAGAACTTCTATTTGACATTGGTTGCAGGTACAATATATAAAGTATAAAGTAGGGTAAAAGGTATAATTGCCGACGTAATTACCAAATGGTGAGGAAAAAAACATTAATCGCTGACTATTGGGATAAGAAAATCGAGATCTCTGTTCCTGAAGATGCAGTTCTGGGGGAAATTGAGAATCCGCCTCTCCTCTCAAATCCTGAGAAAGCAGTGCGAGATGCGATCGCTAACCCGATCGCATCAGAACCTCTTTATGAATTAGCAAGAAGAGCTCGAAACGGGAGAGTAACGATTGCATTTGACGACCCCTCTCGTCCTAGAAAGCCTCGCCAACTGATTATAGCTATTATTATAGAGGAGCTTATAAAAGCAGGTGTTAAAGAGGAAAACATCTTTCTGCTTAGTGCTAATGGAAATCACTGCAAGTGGACTTCATCCCAGTTGAGGAATTATTTAGGTTCAACAATTTTTGACCGATTTAGCCCATTGGGCAGCGCATCTCGAGTTTTGAATCATGACTGCCATGACCCTGAAAGGTTGATTTACATGGGCGTATCAGAGATGGGGGACTACGTCGAATATAATCGGCTTCTAGTTGATTCGGATTTGTTTATTTATGTCGGAACAGTACTTTCTTCAAACTGGGGAGGAATGACAGGAACAGGCGTTGTCATCGGGCTTCCTAGTGCCCGAAGCATGACATCCACACACGGATTCCCTGTTGTTGGCCATCCAGATTCTTGCCACGGTAACCATAGGACTATGCTTTACAGAGCCCATAAACAGGCGGTAATGAAGCAGATAGAGAAATTTACTATGAAGAGGGTTTTTTACGTTGATGTCGTTCCTGGGGCAGGAGGCGAGATTGCTGGCGTTTTTGCAGGCTATTCCCCTGAGATTAATGAGCCTACTTGGGAATTGACTGAAAAGCTTTATCAGCTTGAGGTTCCACAGGTAGACGTGTTTATAGTTGGTATCCCGCGTTATGTCCTTTACGGAGAAAGCAGCAATCCACTTATCAGCCTAGCAGCAGCCTGTGCACCAGTACGCATTTGGATAAATAAACCTGTTTTGCGAGATGGAGGGGTAATCATTGCTTTGACCGCTTGTGATGGGACGATCAATGAGCGAGCCCACCCTTCCTACCCAGAAATCATTCAGCTGTACAGGAGATGCTTCTCAGCAGAAGAGCTCTCCCTTCATGAGGAAGAATTTCGGCACCGCGACGATCTGATATTCAAATACCGGCATTGCTATGCATATGCCCCGGCTCACGGCTTCTGGCTTTTCAATGAGAGCCAATATGCTCTTGACACAGGTAGCAAAGTGATCTTTGCTGGAGTCCCAGGCATGGATAACCCTCTGGCTAAAGTCCAAGTAAAAGGTACCGGTGGCCCCGGGGCAGTCCGAGATGTAGGATGCGTTCCAGCAAAAGATTTCGACCACGCTTGGCAGCTCACAGAGCAGATTGTTGGCAAAAATCCCAAGGTTCTGGCTTGCCCACAATTTTGGACTAAGGTTAGACCACAGTTCGTGGTACAGTAAGGAAGTGATATCAAATGCATTGGAAAATCTAGGCAGTAGATTATTAGGATTACTGCTGATGATAAAGGAGGTTAGAATTACGTAATATGGAAGTTAAGGATATGTATGATGCCATCTGGTTTGGTGGGGGGGCAGCAGGAAGGTTTGGGGCGGCCTTTTTGAAGGCGAGAGGCGGGAGACCGTTAGTTGTTGAGAAGAAAGGGCTTGGAGGAGAGTGTCATGTGTGTAGGTGCGCCTTCGAGAGCTTTGTTGCAGACCAGGCCTCCATAGCCGAATTGCTGAAGTTGTACTCAGGCTTGGGCTGGTATCCCAAGTTCGACCTGAGCAACATCAGCATGGCTAAGGTCGTTGAGATTTACAGAAACGTGGGACAGCCTTCGTTTCACGATGCTATGAGCCACCAATCTATAAAGCAGTTGGGGCTCGAGGTTGCCTGGGGGGAAGGCAAGATAATCGACAAAAATACGGTTGAGGTCAATGGCAAAATTTACAAAGGAGAGAACCTTGTTATTGCAACTGGCTCTAGACCAACGATACCAGATATTCCCGGCACTGATTTGGAGAACGTGTGGACTTATAGAGACCATCCGGAAATTCGGAAGGACCCCAAGAAACTGGTCGTCATTGGTGGCGGAAAGATCGGAATTGCCAAGGCTGCCATGTTTGCGCCCTTCAACATCGAGGTCACTG
>DAOUSX010000085.1 GCA_030627025.1 Dehalococcoidia bacterium | reverse complement strand
GCTGGTAACTGTGACGAAGTCGTAACAAGGCAGCCGTACGGGAACGTGTGGCTGAATCACCTCCTTTCTAGGGAGTCAAAGGATAAATCCTAATGATTCCTAGGTCGGTCGATAGACCTTAAATCTATCGTTATTCGTTTTTTGCCTTCCTTCCACTGTTTAACTGTTAATCGTTACACCCAAATCACATAAAGCAATTTTCTCATTTTGCTTCTTTCTTGCCGGGTTGCTGTAAGAAATTTGACGATAGGTCATTAAAGGATTATCATTTAAGTCACAATGCAATATTTGGTCTATTCTACTGAAATGAAGAGGGAAAATGGAAATTTATGTATATGTTTTGGTTTGTCTTGTTTCTATATTGGGTATCCTTACCGGTTACTTCGTGAGACAGATAATAGCGAATCAGCAAATTCGAAGCGCCCAGAAGGAAGCACGAAAGTTACTAGATGGCGCAGCAGTAACGCATAAAGAAGTTCTTCTTGAAGCCAAAGAAGAAGCCGCTAGACTCAGGAACGCTGCTGAAGCTGAAAATAAAGAACATCGCCTCGAATTACAACGCGTACAGAATCGGCTCACTCAAAAAGAACAGTCACTGGAACAGAAAGCAGAGCTTGTTGAAAGACGGGAGCGCCACCTTAATTCAAAAGAAAGGGACATCGAAACGATAAAGGATGAGCTTCAAGTATTGAAGAAAAAAGAGGTGGAGCAATTAGAGGCTCTTTCCAACGTATCCAGTGAGGAAGCAAAACAGCTCTTATTACAGGCTATAGAATCTGAAGTAAAAGATGAAGCAGCACGTCAAGTTCGAACCTGGGAAAACGAGGTGAGAGAGGAAGCGAACAGGCGAGCTCAAGAAATCCTAGCGACAACCGTCCAACGGTGTACTACAGACGTCGTCTCAGAGATCACGGTTTCTTCAGTCCCTTTACCCAGCGATGAAATGAAAGGACG
Source organism: Dehalococcoidia bacterium (assembly GCA_030627025.1). Lineage (GTDB taxonomy): Bacteria > Chloroflexota > Dehalococcoidia > GIF9 > AB-539-J10 > CG2-30-46-19. The sequence goes on along the minus strand of DAOUSX010000085.1, from coordinate 4,898 downwards.
GCTTATCGGTCGTGAAGGTCGTAATATTCGGGCGTTGGAGCAAGCTACCGGGGTAGACCTCATTGTCGATGATACCCCTGAGGTAGTCACTATCTCTAGCTTTGATCCAGTGAAAAGAGAAGTGGCCCGGATTGCGTTAAACAAACTCATCCTTGATGGTCGCATTCATCCTGCGCGAATTGAGGAAGTGGTAGAGAAAGTCAAAGCTGAAGTTGAAGACACTATTCACAATGAGGGGGAGCAAGCTGCTTACGAAGCAGGTATCCCAGGGCTACATCTTGAGTTAATAAAGTTACTTGGCAAACTCAAATTCCGCACCAGCTATGGCCAAAATGTGTTGCTACACAGCATTGAGGTTGCACATCTAGCAGGAATGCTAGCCAACGAAATTGGAGCTAATAGTGCAGCATCCAGAAAAGCTGGCTTGCTTCACGACATTGGCAAGGCAGTAGATTATCACGTGGAAGGTCCCCATGCTTTGATAGGCGCTGATTTGGTTAAGCAATGGGATAAATCTCCGGAGGTAACTCAAGCAATTGCTGAGCATCACGGTGAAGCTTTGACAAGCAGCGTTATCGGTTTTATCGTCGCCGCTGCTGATGCTATAAGCGGTTCACGTCCTGGTGCCAGACGTGAATCCGTGGAGCAATATCTAAAACGAGTAAGAGATTTGGAAGACATAGCTAGTAGCTTCCCGGGAATAGAGAAAACTTTTGCTATTCAAGCAGGACGTGAAGTACGCATAATGGTGAAACCGGAGGAAATCGATGATTTGACCGCAATAAGGTTAGCCAGAGACATCTCTAAAAAGATAGAGGAAAGCTTGACCTATCCTGGGCAGATAAAGGTTGTTGTGGTACGGGAGACTACAGCAGTAGATTACGCCAAGTAGATTGGGGTGGAGGCAGAATTGAAAATATTGGTAATGGGAGATGTAATTGGCAAACCAGGCAGGGAAGCAGTCAAAGAAACTCTACCCCGCTTGCGAGATGAATACGGAATTACCCTAGCAATAGCTAATGGAGAAAATGCTGCAGGTGGAATAGGACTAACTCCTGGTACAGCACAGGAACTTTTTGACTCTGGAATTGATGTAATAACCACAGGGAATCATGTTTGGGCCCATCATGAAGTTATTCCTTATTTAGATAGCAATGCTGCTGTAATCCGTCCATTGAATTATCCCCCAATGACTCCCGGACGGGGCTATTGGATCAAGGATAACATCATGGTGGTTAATATAATTGGGCGTACTTTCGTAGGGGATTTTGATTGTCCATTTCGAGCTATGGATAAGTTATTAAGTGAGCTAGACAGGAAGCCTGCTGTCATCATTGTTGATTTTCATGCCGAAGCAACTTCAGAGAAAGTAGCAATGGGTAGATACCTGGACGGACGAGTTAGCGCTGTTCTGGGGACACACACTCACATAGGCACTATTGATGCATGCATATTACCCAAGGGCACTGCTTATGTGACTGAAATAGGCATGGTTGGGCCTATAAATTCCGTCATTGGCGTTGAAGTGAGCAATGTGATTGACCGTTTTCTTACCCAAATACCCAAACGTTTTTCAGTGGCCAAAGGTCAAGTTTCATTTGATGCTATTGTGGTGGATGCAACTGATGATAGCGGCAAAGCAATAGACATCAAGCGTGTCCGACAAGTGGTGGACTAACCAAAGTCATTCTCCACTTTTAAACTCACCAAGCAAACATTGGAAATCTGGAAGAACTTCTTCTATATCTCAAAAGGGCGAGACAAGATAAGTAGAGAGCTTCCTCTGATGGTCGTCGTTATGATATAATCCCTCGGTCGCCAAAATTTTGAAGGGAAGCAATGGAAGCATTTCGTGAAATTCTTTGGAATGTTCCCGGGGGACCATGGGCTATCTACCCTGTAGCCCTCGTGGTAGCTCTCATTCTTCTTTATGCTGGTTTTGTTCGCTTTCTGGACGTTTGGCGGCGCGGTAAGCCTGAGGATAGATTCCACCCCTTTTGGAGCAGGATAGGGAATTTCATAAAACTTGGTGTTGTTGAAGGTCTGATACACAGGAAATTCCTTAGGGAGCTTTATCCCGGGATAGCACATCTCCTCATCTTCTGGGGATGCATAATCCTCTTGCTCGGCGCAGGAATAGATTTTGTCGGGCATTACTGGTTTCACTCGTGGGTTCATGGAACACCCTTTCTAATTTACTCTCTTATTAATGATATCGGAGGCATCCTAGTCTTCATAGGAGCGATTATATTCATCATCCGCAGATATGCCCAAAAACCCGGGGCATTCCAAGAGAGGCTTGATAGAAGCAACGACGACCTCATAGCCGTTAGCCTGATTCTAGCGGTGGTAATCACCGGCTTCTTTGTAGAAGCTCTCCGCATTGCTGCCGTGGAACCAGGCACTGAAGCTGCCTGGAGCCTATGGTCACCGTTTGGGCTAGTGATTAGCAAGTCATTCATCGGACTCAGTTCAGGAACAAATCTGGTTTTACATCAAGCATTGTGGTTCCTACACCTCATACTTGCCGCTGGCGCTGTTGTCTACATTTCACTGTTCTACAATAAGCTAACTCATATCATCGTCTCCCCGGCGAATGTCTTTCTCCGCAGTCGGGAGCCTAAAGGAGCGTTACAGCCCATTAACCTAGAAGAGGCTGAAACCTTTGGTGTAGGTAAGATTGAAGACTTCACCTGGAAGCAGCTATTGGATCTGGATGCTTGTACTCGCTGCGGAAGATGCCAGGAAATATGCCCTGCTTACCTTAGCGGTCAACCGTTATCCCCCAAGAAGCTAATCCAGTCACTGAAAGAACATCTATTGGAACAAAGCGAATATCCATTTAAGATTAAGGTGCCCAAGACATCACTGCTAATCCCGGAGGCAGACCCACCCCGTTCACTTATCGGCGAGGTAATACCTGAAGATGCCATCTGGAGCTGCTGTACTTGCCTTGCCTGTCAAGAAGCGTGTCCAGTTTATGTAGAACACATTAATAAGATTATTGATATGCGTCGTAGCCTAATTTTAGAGCAAGCCAAAGTCCCTGAATTAGCTGAACCAATATTGACCTCTATCGAAGCTAGAGGACATGTCGTCATCGGCACTACACATACCAGGACGGATTGGGAGGAAGGATTGGAGGTAAAACATCTTTCCGAGAATAGCCAGGTTGATTTAGTATGGTGGCTCGGCTGTCAAGCATCCCTGGAAGACCGCAGCGTAAAGATCGCCCAAGCATTTGCCAAGATATTGAAAGCCGCCAACGTTAACTTCGCAACGCTGGGTACTGAGGAAACTTGCTGTGGCGATCCTGCTCGAAGGATGGGTAACGAATATTTGTTCCAGATGCAGGCTACTAAGAACATCGAGCTGTTAAAGAACTATGGTGTTAACAAGATAGTTACCACCTGCCCTCACTGCTTTAACACCATTAAAAATGAATACCCACAGTTTGGTGGTGAGTTTGAAGTTATCCATCATTCTCAGCTTATCAGTCAATTAATGAAGGAAGGTAGATTGAAACTAACTTCACGATTGAACCAGGGGATAACTTACCATGACCCTTGCTATCTTGGCAGACATAATGATATCTACGACCCACCAAGACAGGTTCTTGCGGCGATCGCCAAGGGCGATCTAGTAGAGATGGAACGCAATCACTGGAACAGCTTCTGCTGTGGCGGTGGCGGAGGAAGGTTCTGGGTGGAGGAAAAGCAAGGTAAAAGAATAAGCGATGTGCGTATTGAAGACGTTATCAGAACCAACGCAGAAATAGTGGCTACAGCTTGTCCCTATTGCATGCAAATGCTCGAAGATTCCATAAAGAGCAAGAATGCGGAAGAGTCTTTGAAGAATTTAGACATCGCTGAATTAGTGGCTGAGGCAATAGAATAATTCTCAAACTTCCTACCGTGTTAATTCTCCCCGCATCTTTTCCATGACTTTTCGCATTGTTTCTCCGGCTTCACTGCGGATAACCACAGTAGCATAGTGGTCAAGGTCTGTGGAGGTAAGGTTGATGATCGCTATCTTTGCTCCAGCTTTCCTAGCATATGCTGGCATATATGCCGCGGGGTAAACTACCAAACTAGAGCCTATGACTATGAAGAGGTCACAACTCTGTGAACGATGAGTAGCCTCTAATAATGTCCCCTGTGGCAGTTGTTCCCCGAAGAAAACGGCATCTGGCTTCAGGAGACCACCACAATTAGGGCAATCGGGAACTTCGATGCCTTCCTTTATTCTGGGCAAGATTTCCTCCATAGGAAAACGATGGTCACAATTAAGACATCTCGCCCACCGCATGTTGCCATGTAGTTCGAAAACCCTGTCATCAGGAACCCCTGCCTTCTGATGAAGGTTATCTATGTTCTGGGTAATAACACAATCCAATTTACCCAGTCTGTAAAGCTCGGCGATGGCATAGTGTGCTGGATTCGGTTCTATATTTGCTATAAGTGCACCAAAGCTGAGTAACTGCCAATGTTTCTTGCGTGCTTCTAGACTGCTGACAAACTTCTGGTAAGTAAAATCATCAGGGGCAAATCTATCCCATATTCCTCCCGGGCTGCGGAAGTCGGGTATTCCCGATTCCGTGCTTACCCCGGCACCGGTAAATACCACGATTCTGTCAGCTGCCACTATTAAGTTGGTCAGTAGCTCAATCTCTTCCACGGTTTAATTTTATCGCAAACAAACTGCTATTGGCTATATGTCAGCCAAATACATTATGATGTTGACATTACACTTATCCCTCTTTATATTTATACAACTAAAAGTTTGCCCGAGTAGCGCAATGGTAGCGCAACCGACTTGTAATCGGTAGGTTAGTGGGTTCGACTCCCCTCTCGGGCTGGGTTAGCTTTTTTGTTTTAACTATGATAAAGTAGCAACGT
>DAOUSX010000117.1 GCA_030627025.1 Dehalococcoidia bacterium | reverse complement strand
TCTCTTTAATGCCGAAGCCGCAGAGAAGTTCAAGCAGAGAATTTATCTTGTCCTCGTCGCCGGTAACCTCTACTGTTAGTGAATCAGAGGCAACATCAACTATGTTGGCTCGGAAAATATCAACAATCTGTATAATCTCGCTTCTCTCTGAAGAAGGGGCAGCAACTTTGATTAATGCCAGCTCCCTCGCTACCATGTCATTATTAGTGAGATCAACTACCTTGACTACGTTAATTAATTTATCCAGTTGCTTTCTGACCTGCTCCACTTGAGCAGGGTCGGCGAGGACCACGATAGTCATACGAGACAGACCAGGTTGCTCACTGCCTCCTACAGCGAGGCTTTGTATGTTAAAGCCACGTCGCCGAAACAAGCTGGCCACTCTGTTAAGCACGCCAGCTTTGTCCTCCACCAGCATGGATATTGTGTATTTCGTTGCTTCCATGTTCAACTCCTTGCCAACACTTTTGGTTTTCTCTTTGACACCTTTTTTGGTTTGGGCAATTCTATTGTTTCAGATAGACTCTTCCCTGGTGGCACCATAGGATAAACATTCTCCTCTGGTTCCACCACAAAATCAATAAGAAATGGACCATCACAATCCATCGCTTTGTATATTGCCGGAACTACCTCATCTCTGTGCCTTACCCTCACAGCGGGGATTTCATAAGCCTCAGCAATCTTGACGAAGTCGGGATTCCAAAGCTTGGTATGAGCATAGCGGCGCTGGTAAAACAACTCTTGCCATTGCCTCACCATGCCAAGATAGCTGTTATTGATGATCGCTATCTTTATGGCAATATTCTCCACTGCTATGGTGGCTAACTCTTGAATGGTCATTTGAAAGCCACCATCACCGGCAACGCACCACACCATCTCGTCAGGACGACCAACCTTCACTCCCATGGCAGCAGGGAGCTCAAATCCCATCGTGCCCAGACCGCCCGATGAAATAAGGCTATTTGGCCTGATAAAGGGGAAAAATTGTGCTACCCACATCTGGTTTTGTCCCACCCCCGTCACCACCATGGCATCACCCTGAGTAGCTTCGTAAATTTGACGAATGACATATTGCGGCAAAACTTCCTCCCCTTCCCTGATTTCTAACGATGGATGTTCACGCTGCCATTTATTCAGCGTGGCGAGCCATTCCGGGTGAGTATTCATAGTGACCTCTTTATTCAGCACACCAAGCACATTTTTAACATCTCCAACGATAGGAACGTCCACTCTAATATTTTTCCCTATCTCCGCAGGGTCAATGTCAATATGTATAATGCGTGCCTTGGGAGCAAATCCGCCTGTGCTTGCTGTAGCCCGATCGTCAAACCTCATACCGATGGAGATAATCAGGTCAGCATCTTGCACCGCCATATTGCCATAAGCCATACCATGCATCCCGATCATGCCAAAACTGAGAACATGGTTTCTGGGGAAAGAACTGATGCCCAGAAGCGTGTTGACCACAGGTATCTGAGCCTTCTCTGTCAGTTCCCTTAGCTCAGCATAAGCCTGAGACATAATTACTCCCCTGCCAGCGATTATGAGCGGTCGTTCGGCACTGTTAATAAGCCTCGCCGCTTTCCTTATTTGAGCTGGATGACCTTGAAATACAGGTTTGTAGCCCGGCAGGTTAACCTTGCCGGGGTAAATAAATTCCGCCTCCTCCTGTTGAACATCTCGCGGTATATCAATGTGAACAGGACCGCACCTGCCTGCTCTAGCGATATAAAAAGCCTCTTTCACCGTCTCCGCTAGTTCCCCGGCGCTGGAAACAAGATAATTATGTTTGGTGACGGGAAGAGTGATGCCGGTGATATCCGTTTCCTGGAAGGCGTCTTTGCCGATAAATGGTCTGGCTACCTGCCCGGTTATGGCTACTATGGGGGAAGAATCCATGTAAGCGTTAGCGATGCCAGTGACCAGATTAGCTGCTCCAGGACCTGAAGTAGCCATACACACACCTACTCTATGGGTAGCTCGCGCATAACCATCAGCGGCATGTGCCGCCCCCTGTTCATGGCGAACCAGTATATGCCGAAGTTGGGGATACTGGGTGAGGGTGTCGTATATTGGCAGGATGGCGCCGCCAAGTATGCCGAAAATAACCTCGACTCCTTCTTTAATTAAGCTTTCACACAAAATCTGAGCACCGGTTTTCTTCATCGGACCTCCTAATCAGCAAATACTGCTCCTGTGCTGGCTGAGGTAACTTTATCAGCATACCTCTTTAGATAGCCAGTCTTTATTTTCGGTTCAAACGGAGGCAACGAGGCTAACCTCCTCTCTATTTCCTCGAGATTCAATTTTACCCCTAATATGCTATTAGGAATATCTATCGTGATGATATCGCCATCTCTTAAAGCAGCTATCGGTCCGCCCTCCGCTGCTTCGGGGGAGACATGACCAATCGCAGCACCTCGTGTGGCTCCGGAAAAACGCCCGTCGGTGATAAGAGCTACTTCCTTATCCATGCCCATGCCACTAAGAAGTGAGGTAGGGGTTAACATCTCACGCATTCCCGGACCTCCTTTTGGTCCTTCATAGCGGATGACAACTACATCCCCGGCTCTGATTTTCTTCCCCATTATCGCTGCCGTTGCTTCTTCCTCACTATTGAAAACCCGCGCTGAACCTTCGTGAACCAGCATCTCGGGCGCTACCGCTGCCTGTTTCACCACTCCACCTCCAGGGGCTAGATTACCAAACAAAAGGCTAACCCCACCAGTAGCGCCATAGGGCTCAGATAAACTGCGAATCACATCTCTGTTTTTAACCCTCGCTCCGCTTATCACCCTTCCCAATGGCTTTCCCAGCACGGTATTTGTCTCCAGTTTTAATAAGCTCGCTAATTCCTGCATTACTGCTGGAATACCACCAGCCATGTCCAAATCCTCAATGTGATAATCTCCCGCTGGACTTAACTTACATATGTAAGGAATATTTTGGCTAATCTCGTTTATCCAGGATAGAGGGAAGGAAATTCCCGCCTCATGCGCTATTGCCGTTAGGTGAAGCACCGAATTAGTGCTGCCACCCAAAGCCATATCCACAGCAAAGGCATTGTAGACCGCATCCCTGGTAACGATATCTCCAGGTCGAATATTTTTGGCCAGGACTTCCATAACTTGTCGTCCTGCTTCATAGGCTAGTTGAATTCGGCGTGCCTGAGTTGCCGGTATAGTCCCATTGCCAGGCAAAGCCATGCCCAGAGCTTCAGTAAGGCAATTCATAGTATTAGCAGTAAACATACCGGAGCAGCTGCCACAACCAGGACAGGCAATCTCCTCCAACTCTGCTACCTCAGCTTCAGAGATAGTTCCCTTTACTGCCTCGCCAACCGCCAGGAAAACGGAATTGAGGTCCACTGCTCTTTCCTGACCATCCCTAACAAGCCTTCCCGCCAGCATAGGACCGCCGCTGATAAAAATGCACGGCAAGTTCAGCCTTACCGCTGCCATAAGCATTCCCGGTATTACTTTGTCGCAATTTGGTATGAATACCAATCCATCGAAGGCGTGAGCCTCCGCTACAATCTCACATGAATCAGCGATAAGCTCTCGGCTTGGCAGACTGTATTTCATGCCTTCATGATTCATAGCGATACCATCACAAACAGCTATAGTGTTAATCTCAAACGGCACGCCACCTCCCTCACGGATACCTTCCTTCACTGCAGCAGCAATGGACTCTAAATGAATATGTCCCGGAACAATATCATTGAAGCTATTGATAACGCCGATAAACGGCTTATCCCAGTCACTTGATGAACAGCCTACGGCACGTAATAACGACCTGTGTGGCGCCCTCTCAATGCCTTTCTTTATCACGTCACTTTTCATTGCTTACCTGTAATTGCCCTTCTGCAGCGAGGTAAATATATGTTACGGAAGATACTATAACACCTAATCCAGTGTCAATCTAAAATGAAACTTTGCTCTGTCATTTTGCATTTTGATTTTTGCCTTTTGACTTTCTTTGAGGTGTCACCTATCTATCTGAACCAGATCACCCCTCCAGTTTCGGGAATAACCAGGCTATTAGCGGCTGCGCGAATTCCTTTTCTAACCTGCTTCCAGTTTTGTTATTTTATTTAATCTCGGGATGTGCCTGCCACCCTCGAATGAGGTTGAAAGGTAAGTTTTGACGATCTCCATAGCTTCATCATTGCTAATATTCTCACCCCTTAAACATAAGATATTGGCATCGTTATGCAGCCGAGCTTGCTCTGCAGCGAAGGTATCATGGCATAGCGCTGCCCTTATCCCCTTTATCTTGTTAACCGCTATGCTCATACCTATTCCTGTGTTACATATTAAGATACCCTGGTCAAATTCACCCGACGCTACCCCATCCCCCACCTTCTGAGCAAAATCAGGATAATCCACTGACTCCG
>DAOUSX010000163.1 GCA_030627025.1 Dehalococcoidia bacterium | reverse complement strand
CTTTCTGCTGGAAGGAGAGCGATTGCACATTCGTCAGTTTGGTATGCAACGATAACCGGGCGCATTACCCAGAACAGCAAATATTTAAGATGGGTAAAGTCCTATTTTAGCCACCTAATTCGTGCGTATTCTGAAGCTGGGATAAAACGATGTTGGTTTGGTCCCTTATCGCAAGCTTTCTATGATTATACCGCCAAACATATTCCGCAAGATATAATGGCAACCGTTCACGCCTGATACCACCCTTAGCTGCCAGCATCCTTTTCAAGTAACCCCAGAAGCCCTCCAGACCATTAATGTGATTTCCCTTTCCGTCACTGTATTCCTGGTCTTCGTGCCTCACCAGGCGATGAACATACCCTTTGGCGGCGACCCCGGTATAACTTCTGAAGGTATCCGAGCATACGATTGATCCTGTTGCCACTTGCTTTCTCAGAAGTGGGAGTAGCGTGTTTGCCTCTACGTTCGGTACCACATCAGCCCATACCTGGCCACTGCGACACAGAATGCCGAATACCGCTTGCTTGGATGTACCTCTACCTCGCTTGGCTCCTTTACTCCGATCTGACTTGCGCTTGTTTCTCCAGGCACCTCCCAGATAGGTTTCGTCTATTTCAACCGTGCCTTCAAATACCGGTGGAATGTCACTTGCCATAGCTTGTCTCACCAGCATCAGGGCGCGTAATACCTGGCCTCTTCCTAACCGTGCCTCACGTGCGATACTGGCGCTGCTCTGTCCCAGTAGAAACCATCGAAGCAAGCGTCTCCACTCAGCACGCGAGAGATGCAAAGGTAGTTGATCAGCACGCCACTCATATCTACAGCTTGCACATCTCCTTCTATCACGTCTAATTGCCCAACTCTTACTGTTACCGCATCGCGGGCATTTCTTTGTCTGTCCCATGCCACCATTCTCTCATATTTTGGTGGCTGTTTTGAGACTTTACCCTTAAGATTAATGTCCACACCTGACTTCTACCTCGGGAATTTAATATAGCCCTGCCTTTTTACATCCTCGGCTAATCTGTTTCTTTAGCGTCTCCACACTATCGAATTTCTTCTCCCGTCGGAAGGACAGACTGACTAAAATAAAAGCCCTCTACCTCTGCGGTAGAGGGTGTGGTTGATTTGCTATGGAAAGACAGTCAGACAGCCAAAGCCAAGCATAGTTCTTCGATTAGGTATTGGTAATTAGGTAAGATATGCGATTAAAAAGCCGACTACAGATAAAAGGAAGATTGGCGGTAACGCGGGTGTAGGTTTGCCCTTCAGCACTTTTCGCTGCACCCAATAAGCGGTAGCCAGGCCAAGTAGTGCAAATCCAGCCACAACTAGAGAACGAGCAAACCCATGTGCGAAGAAAACAGAGACTATTAGTAGGAGCGGAAAGCCGATATCGCCACCACCAAGTAAGGAGAATTCCTTTTCTGACTTATCTTCAAAAAGCTTCACTTCTCTCAGATCCAAGTTCCATCTGGATATTGTCTTCGGAATAATAAAAGCTGGCAGAGTGTCAGATATAGACAGCCTCCTTATCATCCACATCATGTATCCAAACCTCACTGCCAGAATGTCATATACTGAGACTACCAGCATAAAAGAGATAGCAGTCCAGGGTGCAAAAAGGACACCAAACACTGTTCCTATGCTGGCTAGGCTGATAATCATCAGTAGATTGTGCAACCAAATCCTAGGCATGAAGAAATAAAATGATGCCGCAACTGCCGACATACCGACGGCTACCGGTACAGGCAAAGATAAGCCTATAGCTACAAATGCTCCCCAGGCAAAAAGAGAAAGAAAGATGACTTTCAACACCAACCGCAACACTGTCCGAGGTACTAGAAAGAGAATGAGACCAACGAATGCTACTACCACAAAGAAATAAATGAGTGGCAACTCAACTGAGACTTCGGGTGGAGTTATCTGTCGGCTTTCTAAGAAATCCCTCTCTCGGAAAGCCAAGAACAAGGCAAGGACTTGTGAAACAATCAGGATTAGGCCACTTCCAACGAATGGGTGAAAACTATCTCTCTTCTTTTCCATGGTTATCTGGGTTCTTTTTTGTCAGTTCAATTATAAGGCCCCTGTATCGGTGGACAGCGCTATTCACACTCTTGCGAATTCTACGGCTTCATAGCTTGCTCTATCGCCCAGGACCTCTTCTTATCATCCAAATAGTTCTCAATCTTATTCCCAGGGTCATTCAGCAGTGATTCAATCCACTCTTCCAAAGCCTGGGTCTTCAGCAATTCTCTATCACTATCCTCAATCTGCCTATTATCATCTTTATCTATACCCTGTACGAGCCAATAACCCCCTTTGGTTTTAGTCAGAGTATTCCCGTCTCTTATTGGCTCGCTGATTGTTCCCACCTCTATCTCAGGGTTGAAAACAAATTCGGCCAGTACGGGACTCACCGAAGTAAGTTGGCCTGGCGTCAACCAGCCTAAACCGCCTTCTTCTTCCCTGGACTTTTCGTGTTGAGAGAACTCTTTAGCTAGCTTGCCAAAGTCCTCACCTGCCTCAAGCCTGGCTCTCACCTCCTGTGCCTCTTCTTTGGTACCCAGCAGTATCGCGTCAACGTCAGCCGTTTCCTTCTTTGGCTTCTTTTCTGCTACCTGTACTAGCCAGTAGCCCCCTTCGGTCGCAATAACATCGTCAAATATCGGCTCACTTACTACCTCTGACTCCATTTCGGGATTAAAAACAAACTCGTCAAAGGCGGAGCCAGCCTCACCCGGACTGAACCAGCCTAAATTTCCTCCGTCTTCCTTTGACCCTTCATGTTCAGAGAGCACTTCAGCCAACTGAGAAAAATCCTTGCCAGTCAACAGCTTGTCTCTTACCCACCATGCATCTTCTTCACTAGCGAGCAGTATCCCTCGAACCCTAGCTGTCTCCAGCGTTTCTTTTCTGTCATATACTCTAGCTATCCAGTAGCCCATGTTTTTGTGTATTTCCTCATCACATATAGGCTGGCTCAAAACGCCTACTTCAGAGTCGAAGGCATACGTATTGATGACAGAGCTACCTAACAACGCGGTTAGCTTGTTTTTTGGTTGCCAACCTAAGTCACCGTTCTCCTCTCTGGTGAGACTCTCTAGAGAGAGTTCCCCGGCCAGCTCAGCAAAGTCGTCACCAGCCTCAATGCGCGCCCGAACTTCAGCCGCTTGACTCTCGTTCTCCAGCAGCATAGCCATTACGTGTCGCTGCTCAGAAAACGCTGGCACCTGTTTTTCAAAATATTCATTCAGCAGTTTGTTTTTCAGCATGATCTCACCCCTATATACATCGCGAAGAGCGTTACTCAAAGGAAAGTCTTTGAGAAAAAGATGCTCACCGTGTTTATGCTCCTCGTCCACCTCATCCTGGCTGATACTAATGCCCAGTTTTGACGCCCCCTGCTTTAGCAACTCATTTTGCTGAATTGATGTTACCACCTCGTCGGCGAGGCGAGGGAGAGCCGAGGAACCTTGGCCTCCT
>DAOUSX010000124.1 GCA_030627025.1 Dehalococcoidia bacterium | reverse complement strand
GACCATATTCGGCGACAAGATTAGTTATTACCTCCAGGACCTCGTGAGCTGTTTTCCCTCTTTCCAAACCGAGTCGGAGCAGGTCCATTCCCAGAAGTCCTAATTCTTCTCTCGCCCCTTTCTTTTCTGCCGCCTTGAGTTCCTTAAGGGGTTTTGTATAAACTGCCTCATTGCCCGCCGCAACACCATATTCATTGATACCCTCTTCGTAACCCCAACACCAGTAAGGACTTGAGCCAAGAGTAGCATAGGTAACTTTTGTCTGAGGAATTTCTCTATATTCAAGTTTAAGCATATTCCCTTCTGGCCAGGTCTTCTTCGGCTGATAGACCAGAGGTTGACAATCATCAAGAGGCCGGTCGCTGTTTTTGGCAAGGATAACCGTCCCGGTTTTGGTAATATCCTTCATTGCTACCCAGGTATCACAGCCATACAAAGACATCTTCAATAACATTTCAAAACGCTCTAGAATTTCTTTTCTCACTTTGGCTACCACCAGATCACCTGGTAACCTCAGTTTTTCTCCCCCCGTAAACTACTACTTCCCGAGTCGGAAGAATACCCCACTTATTTAAGCGGTATTCTACGTGGTCGCTAATTCTTTCGTCAAGCTATCCAGCTCACCCCCTTTTGCCATAGATTTCCTTGATGTTGTGGACTAAACAAAATGGACAACTGGTTCCTGGACATCGGGATCTTGGCGGATCACATCTATTGTGTTGTGATCCAGTTCACTACCTAATGGAACTCTACTCCCCCGTCAATGTTTATGGCCTGCCCGGTCATGTAGTCGCTATCTTCTGATGCCAGGAAAGCAGCTAGCGGAGCAACGTCTTCGGCTCTCCCAAGCCTTTCGAGGAGAATTTCCGGAGATTTGAAAGTCTTCATGGATCCTCTTACTACCTCCTCACTGTTGAAATATATGCCGGTAACGTGGAAACCAGGGCAGATAGCGTTTACGGTTATGTCGGGAGCTAGCTCTTTAGCAAACACTTGGGTTACGGCTATCACGCCGAATTTGCTCGCTGAATAGGCACCTATGTGTGATGTCGCGGTCTTACCAGCGATGGAGGCAATGTTTATTATCTTCCCCCTCAGGGGACCAAACTTCCTTTCTTGCTTTAGCATCCTTAGAGCAGCAAACTTTGAACAAAGCCACACACCCTTGAGGTTTGTGTTCATAACGCGATCCCATTCTTCCTCGGTTTGCTCGATAAGAATATACGGTAAACCACTGATGCCGGCGTTGTTTACCACAATGTCTATTCTTCCCCACTCGCTGTAGGCTTTTTCAAGCATCGCTTCAACCTCGGCTGCTACGCCAACATCAGCCCTTATCACCATAGCCTTTCTACTCAATTCCTCAACCACCTTGGCTGTCTCGTTAGCCCCTTCCAGATTTATATCATCCACTATAATATCAGCCCCTTCCCTGGCATACCGTAGACTGATTGCCCTACCGATCCCGGAACCAGCCCCCGTCACCAGCGCTATTCTACCTCCTAGTCTTTGTTCCGAGAATTCCTTCAAGAACATACCTCCTTTATTTATGTCTATAATTCCGAGGATATTCTAAGTCAGGTAACATGTCAAAGAGCTGACCTTTGCCCAGGATTATCTGTGTGACGCACCATCCTTGGCTCATATGATAACATCGAGTTTCAGAGGTTGCAACATGTTATACTCGTTCACTACCTTAGGAATACATGACCTCCTTTCTTTGTTTTTCTTTCCAACACTCTACAAATTGACTCAGACCAGCCTCTGGGACGGAAGCCGTCCAGGATCTCCAGGCTGCGTGGCTGCCTATAGCAGCCAGTTTTCGGTTTGTTAAACGCCTTGACAGCTACTGAACAGAGTCTTAACATGAGCATACTGTTCTGATATGGCAAACTCTATCTTGGACATAAACGAAAGTCATGTGCAACGCGTCTTCGATTTTACTAACGAAGTCGTAGAAAAATATGCTAACCGACTGGCAGGTACAGAGGCTTGCCGGAATGCTGCCAACCGGGTAAAAGAGGAATTCACCAAAAATTGCGACGCAGACTCCGTGCGAATTGAAGATTTCACCGTCCACCCGAAGAGCTTTCTGAAATATATCCCCGCACTGGTCGTTCTTTATATTATTTGCTCCATTCTATTATATCTCCAGTTCCCCTTGCCTGCGCTCATCGGTTACTCATTAGGAATACTTGTATTCTATTGCCAATTCGTGCGCTATTGGGAAACATTTGACCCACTCTTTCCCAAAGCTACCGGCTACAACGTTTTCGGCTGCATTGAGCCAGAGGGCGAGGTGAGGCAGCAAATCATCGTCAGCGGACATCATGACGCCGCCTACGTGTTTCAACTTATTGCCCACGCCCCAAAATACTATGCTAGATTTATCACTGCAGGGATAGGGTTTCTACTGCTTGGTTTCCTTGTTTCTTTGATAGAAACCGCATTGATAATATTTCGCGGTACTGTCCTTGAGTGGACACATCCCTGGCTACCGTTGGTGCTGCTAGTGGGTACCATTTTTGTCCTTCCCCTGGCATTTTTTACAACCCGGCAGGTATCTCCAGCTGCAGGCGATAACATGATTGCGGTAGCAATTACCAATGAGACCGCAAAGCTTTTTCACGATGCTAAGCAAGCAGGTACAAACCCGCTGCGGCATACTCGGCTAATGGCGGCATCTTTCGACGCTGAAGAAGCCGGTCTCCGCGGGGCACGCGCCTTTTGCAGAAAGCATAGGCCAGAATTACTCCATACGAAGACTTACGTCTTGAACATTGATACACTTTACAAAGTCAAAGACCTCAATTTTCTCCATCATGATCTGAATAAATCTGTGAAACTTTCCCATGAGATGGCACAGGAGTGCGTCGATATTGCAAAATCATTGGGCTATGTTGCCAAGATTTCCAGTATGCCTTTTGGCGCCGGGAGCACAGATGCCGCTGAATTCGGCAAAATTGGAGTCGAGGCTACCAATATGGCCGGCATCAGCTTCGATATCAGTAAGTTCAGTGAAGGGTTGGTGTATCACACCCCGAATGATCTGACTAAATATATCGAACCAGAGGTGGTCGAGGCAGCTCTCAAAATTGCTCGGGACTATATACTCAAAAAGGATAGCGAAGCCTGAGTTTTCGCTTCTTGCAAGGGACACTACTAACGAGGTTAGGTGCGAGATTTTACCTGGTTCTCTCCCGGGCACGCGGGCAGGCATATGATCCTGCCCCTGGCCAGCTCCCTGAGGGCTCCAGCCTTGACTCATTGCAATTAGTTTGGGGACTCAACAGAATGGCGTTTTGTTCATCTCTCATGTCAAGACTTCCTCGTCATACCATTCGACCAGGTTACTTGACCAGACTCGCTTCACTGCTGTTTCCAGCACTGCCTGCCGCGGGTCGGGTATATCAAGCAGCGGCGCCAGGGTACGATTGTCAAACTGCTGTAAGAACGAGCAGCGTTTTCGCAGTGAGAGTATCGTGGTTCGTGCGCCTCCATAGACCAGGTAATCCAGCGTCCGGACTTGCGATTCCAGCTTCTCCTCGATGTGGCAACAGACCCGATTCAGGAAAGACTCTATTTGCTTTTCCCGGTGTCGCTGAAACCGTTGCTGCGAGGAGCCACCCTTCTTATGGCGTCCGTGAACAAGGCCCGTTCCTACCTTACTGGCGATGAGGCTTTCACCTCGACAGAGTCCAATAGCGTACGCCCCCAAACGCACCAAAATGAGAGCAACACTGAAATCATGCCTGAGCAGAGCACGCAGCGGCTCAACAGCATATCCTTGAGTAAAATATTTTTCCGTGATTGGAAATGGTGGTGAAATCAGGCACTTTCGTGAAGGGCCCCAAAAAATAACTGCGCCTGTTGCTGAGCTAACAGCAAGCTCAGTCATATTCGCGGCAATATCTGTCGTCTCAAGCACCTCTTTAAGTGAGCCCACAACCTCCAGGTATGACAGCCCAGATGGTATGTACAGCGACCTGGCGGTGCTATCAGCTGCCTCCAATTCGTCGAGGAAGCCAAGCATCTTCGCTCTACTAAGAAAGAACCTCCTTGATGCCAACATCACAGTACACCTCCATCTTGGGAACGAGGCTGTTTGAGTTTGATTTCCCGTTCAATTTTAAGCATTTCAACAACCTTAAATTCTAAATCCTAATTTCTAAACTCTAAACAAATTCTAAATTCCAAATTCAAATACCAAAACTCGTTTTGTTTTGGATTTTTGTCATTTGTGCTTTGGTATTGTTTAGTATTTCGTATTTAGTGCTTAGGATTTTCACTTTCATCTTTT
>DAOUSX010000175.1 GCA_030627025.1 Dehalococcoidia bacterium | reverse complement strand
GGAGGTGGGAATGGTGGTATTACGAGGAATAAGCGTCGTAGCCACTCCTCCCAGAGTCTCTATGCCCAGGGTAAGCGGGGTAACATCGAGGAGGAGAATTTCTCCCACCTCACCTTTGAGCACTCCAGCTTGAATGGCAGCTCCCAAAGCCACTGCCTCATCAGGGTTGACTCCCTTCACCGGTTCCCGACTGAAAAACTGCCTTAAGCTGTCCTGAACCTTAGGCATCCTCGTCTGCCCACCAACTAAAATTACATTGTTGACCTGGCCTGGTTGCAGACCGGCGTCAGCCAGAGCTTGATGACAGGGACCAAGACTTCTCTCTATTAAGTCAGCCGATAGTTGCTCCAGCTTGGCTCGGCTAAGCGTCATGGTGAGATGCTTTGGACCAGAAGCATTAGCGGTAATGAATGGGAGATTTACCTCTGTTTGAACCACCGAGGATAGCTCTTTCTTAGCCTTTTCAGCAGCATCTTTTAACCGCTGCAATGCCATCTTGTCCTGACTTAAATCAATACCTTGCTCTTTCTTAAATTCGTCGCATATCCAATCCATAACTTGCTGGTCAATGTCATCCCCTCCAAGGTGGGTATCACCGTTAGTTGACTTGACCTGGAAAGTGCCCTCCCCTATATCAAGGATGGAAATATCAAATGTGCCTCCACCGAGGTCATAAACGGCGATGGTTTCGTCTTTCTTCTTATCCATTCCATAGGCTAATGATGATGCTGTGGGTTCATTAATGATGCGGAGAACATTAAAACCAGCTATAGAGCCGGCATCTTTAGTCGCCTGTCTCTGACTATCATTAAAGTAAGCAGGCACAGTAATCACAGCATCAGGGACCTTCTCCCCGAGATAAGCTTCAGCATCAGTTTTCAGTTTTTGCAATATCATCGCTGAAATTTCCTGCGGACTATACTCCTTATCCGCCATAACCACCCGGCAATCGCCATTGGGTGCTTCAGTGATTTTATATGGTAAACGCTTTATATCATCCTGGACTGAAGAATCACTAAACTTACGCCCGATAAGACGCTTCACGCTGAAAATAGTGTTATCAGGGTTGACCACTGCCTGGCGCTTAGCTATTTCTCCCACTAAACGTTCCCCCGTTTTGCTTATCGCTACTACCGAAGGAACTAGATTTCCACCTTCAGCACTGGGGATAATTTTGGGCTCTCCGCCTTCCATAACCGCTACAGCGCTGAGCGTGGTCCCTAAATCAATCCCTACCGCTTTCGCCATCATTTTCCTCCTCTGTTTCTTCTTTCCCCTTGCCCACCACTACCAAACTAGGGCGGATCACTCTATCTTTCAACCTATAACCTTTCTGAATTTCCTCTAATATCACTCCTTCCTCCCCTGCCCGACCCATCACTGCCTCATGTAAATGTGGATCAAACCTTTCACCTTTAGCCTTGATCCCGGTTACTCCCGCCTTTTCCAGCACTGCCTTAAGGCTATTATATATAATTTCAATGCCCTCAAGCCAATTCATTTCACACAGTTCAGAAGGTAATGAATCAAAAGCTCTTTCAAAATCATCCATAATAGGCAATAAACTCAGGATAAGCGTGCTATTACCAAAATCTAAAATCTCTCGCTTTTGCTGCTCAGCATGCTTTCTGTAGTTAGCAAGATCAGCTTGAGCTCTTTGCCAATTCGCTAAGTATTTCTCCGCTTCTTTCTTTTGCTCCTCTAAAGCTTGCTGTAGAGCCTCAATATCCTCTGCCTTTGCCTCCTCAATACCAGCTTCAGTTGTTTCGTCATTAGTTAATCCTTCTTCAGACAAAGTTTAGAACCCCTCTCTAGATGTATTCAGCTACCGATTCGCTCAACAATGTAGAAACAGAATTCACTGAGGAAATAGCTCGGGAATAATCCATCCGCTTCGGACCAAGCACCCCAATAATACCACTTGCTTTACCAGAAACTCCATATTGACCAACTACCAAACTAAAATCCTGTAGTGCCTCCTCCCTATTCTCTTCACCAATGATTACCTCTGCCTTTTCCATGCTAACTCGCTGTCCAAGCACGCTTGCTAGCCAACTCTCCGTCTCTAACAGCTCTAATATAGTGATTATCCTGGGACTTTGGTAGAATTCAGGCTGGTTTAATAGCAGACGTAATCCTTCGATGTAAGGCCTACCATATTCCTGCCTATTTTCTACTTCCATTATATCCACTACCGCCTGAGCTACTATCTTTTCCTCAGGGAAAAGCTTTGGCTCACTAGCTAAAATCTCACTGCCTGTCGTCCCCACATAAATAGCATTAAACTTGTTGGACAAGGTAGTCAACTCATCCTGAGAAATTACTTCATCAAAAGATAAAATTCGTTGTTTGACTCCCACTCCATATAAAACCAAGATTAGCAAGGCTACGAAATCCTGCAAGCTCACTAAGTCAAGGTGTTTAAACCGACTTTCCGGTGCCCTTGGCGATGTTATTATTGCCAGATTATGAACAAATCTGGCCAGAAAGAACACCGCTAACCTTAGTTGCTGGTCAATCTTATCTTTTGCCTCCCGAAATAGTTGATAGAAAAAGTATTGCTCATTCTCGCCGAGGTCAAGTGCATTTCCCAGCAGTTCTACGTAGTAACGATAAGCTTTATCAGTAGGAACGCTACCTGCAGAATGGTGAGGATGAGTAATATATCCTTCGCTCTCTAAATAGGCCACATCATTGCGAATGGTGGCTGGACTTACCTCCAGAGTGTAATCCTCAGCGATGGTCCCCGAGGCAACAGGCGCCGCCCTGGAAATATACTCACCAACTATTATCTTCAAAATACTTTCTCTTCTTTCTTCCAGTGAGGTCATTTAGCACTTCCCCTATGAGATTGCTAATTTATTTGAATGTATCACTTCCAGCTTCAACTGTCAACCAGATCACTAGGTTCAGCTTAAATTGACTAGCGCAAAGGGAAGGTAGTATGATAACACCAAGCATGGATATCAAAACAAATTCTGCTATTGCCCTGCATGACGCTGAGGTAGCTCAGATTCTGGAGCAGGAGAAAAAGAGGCAAGCAAGCACCATAAATCTTATTGCCTCCGAAAATTACGCTGACCAGGCTGTGCTCGAAGCTCAGGGCTGCTTGATGACCGACAAATACGCTGAAGGCTACCCAGGACGCCGTTATTACGGTGGCTGTACTTATATGGATGCCGTGGAAACATTAGCCATCGAAAGAGCGAAGAAATTATTCAATGCCGAGCACGCTAATG
>DAOUSX010000145.1 GCA_030627025.1 Dehalococcoidia bacterium | reverse complement strand
TGCCCTGCTGGACTTACTCAGCGCTTTGACCATGTTTAGAGCTATGTAGCTCAGAACTCTGATACCCTTCCAAGTTCTGGTTCTCATACAAGACCTCTGTGAAAACCTCCATTAGTTGCTCGGTGTGGTGCTCGGTTAGATAGCTGTTTTTAGCTATTACTTTAGCTATTGAGCCTAGCTTCAGCCGCTCTTGGCTATCCTCAGCCAGACGGTCAAGGGCTTGAGCTAAGGCTTCGGGGTCTTCCTGCGGCACTAAAACGCCAGCTTCTCTATTCTGGAACATTTCCCTTAGCTCAGGCAAATCAGTGGCTACAATAGCTTTGCCCGCCAGCATATATCTCACCACCTTGGCCGGGAAGAATCCCGAAAACTGAGAGAACCGGTAAGGAGCAACGCATATATCAGCTGAAGAAAGATAAGCTTCTAGTTCACTGGATTCAAGCCTGCCGGTAAAGATTATCCTCGCTTTTCCTGATGCATAACGCTCTGTTTGCTGCTCGAGGTCTCTACTCCTTCCGCTGGCTATAATAAAGACAAGCTTGGACTTAACATATTGAATTGACCTTATCAGGGTAAAAAGGTCATGCACTGGGGATAGGGAACCAATGTAAAAGACAACTTCTTCCTCATCATTCAAGTTGTGCTTTTCCCTAATGTATTGCGAATCTGAAGCCGGCAGTGGGGAAGGGTCGACGCAAACAGGGATTACCCGTATTTTGTCACTGTCAACACCAAGCCCGTGTAGTCTGTCAGCGAAAACCCTTGTCGGAACGATTACTCTATCAGCTCCGTTAGCCACATCCCGCATCCATCGGTAAATTCTTGTCGCCTCTCGGGAAATAGCAGACCGAGGTAAGCCCTGAAATGTCATTCTTACAGAAGTAAAGCAGGCATAATCCTCCCACATCTCAATAATAAGAGGCTTTGAGAGCCTTCTCGCCCACTTCACTACATAGCGGTCAAAAGGCCAGGGAAAGGAATATATGGCGTTAACATCGCAGCTTGACAGGTATTTAAGGCAGGATTTGGTATACATGGCATCGGAGAAAAGGTCAAGCCCGTCCCGTAGTTTCCTCACAGGAGGTATAGTGGAAAGAAAAGCCGCCCAGCGATTGTTCCAGGCTGAAGGCAAGTTCCTTAATGTGTTGGTAAACGCAAGCTGGGAAGTGGCATAGGCTCTGGGCACTAGAATGCTGCCGATGAGGCAAACCTCGCCTTTAGCTGATAAACTTCGAAAACAGTTATCCTGGTCCATATATTGGGGGAACTTTGGGGAAGGGTAGACACAACCCCGAGATGTAACAATAGCTATCCTCAATCTTTCTTCTCCATTCTGTTTAAGGTAGGTTGCATTTATGCATTCTTCACAAATCCTCAAGGCGATTTTATCGTTCCTCCACTTTTAGGTAAGAAACGTGTTTTTGCCATACCTATGAGCGTCATCAAAACGCTTGGTTTGGTCAATTTTCTAAGCGCTGTCAAAGGATGGCGAAAGGAAAAGGCAAGATATTTGGTTAAGTTCATCATGTATACTTCCATCTGTAAAGCCTCTCTTGTTTTTCGGATGTCCTCTACAGTGATATCCTCAAGTTTTATAATTAATTCCTCAAAATCATACCACTCGCATCTATTATATGCTTCCACATTCAATATGCCGTCTTCTATTGTCTTATCCCATAAATAGGTACCCGGACGTGGGGTTGTCCTGTAAACACTTATACGGTGGGGCTTGATTTCCCTGATTAATTTAATGCTCTGTTGTAGCGTCTCTTTGGTCTCGCCAGGGTTTCCAAGCATTATAAAAGCGCCGGTTTCTATCCCCACCTTGTGGCATAACTCGAATGCCTGCTTTATAGATTCAGTGCTTAGTCCTTTACCTAAAACGCTGTTTCTGATGTACTCAGAACCTGATTCAACTCCAAACTCAATATCACTACACCCTGCTTTTTTCATCCAGACTAACATTTCCTCCGTCACTGTATCAGCGCGAGCATTAGCAATCCAAGGGATTCTTATCCCTCTTTCTCTTATCTCGTCACATATGCCAATAACCCAGTTTTTATTAATAGTAAAGGTATCATCCTCAAATCTACATTCCTTTATGTTATAGCTATCTATTAAGTATTCTATTTCATCTACCACGTTTTCGATGCTCCTAAACCTCATTTTCTTACCAAGCATTGTCCGCAAAGTGGGCTGGCAGAAACTGCAGTTAAAGGGACAACCCCTGGAGAGAAGCATTGGGAGCCTTCTGGTACCCGCAGACTTGAAACAATCTTCTAAAGTGGGAAGCAAGAACCAATTTGGGAAAGGTATGCTATCTAAATCTTCAATCGGAGGTCTTGGAGAATTCATCTTGATTTCTCCGTCCTTTTTGTAATAAATTCCTTTCACACCCTCTAAGTTATTAAGGTTATTAACCAATTCTATAAGTGTTTCCTCTCCCTCTCCCAAGCAAACGGCATCTACATGCTCATTTCCTATTGTCTCAAGGGGTAAGATGGTTGCATGCGGACCTCCCATAACAACAAAGACATTTGTCAGCATTTCCTTAGCCATTTTCGCCATCTCAAAGCCTGCCTCTGCAATTGGAGTCAGTATGGAAATCCCCAAAATATCGGGCTTGCTCAGCTCTATCTTTTCTCTGACCCAATTCCAATCTTTGTCAGCAGTGGCAGCGATTAGGTCAACATCAACGCCGTGCTTTTGTAGTATTGTTCCGAGTAATACAATCCCCAGCGGCGGAGTTGACGCTACAGTGACTATAAAATTAGGATAAGCCAACATAACTTTCATTTCCCCTCCTTCAGCAACTAGACCAGGGCGTATTGTATTTCACTGTATCCTTTCTGTTTAAGGCAGGTTGATTGTTGACTTATCGGTAAGAAGTTGAGGAGAAACTCTTTTGGCTACGGATATTCGGTCAAAGTATATCTCCCCGGGAGACCATGCCCCTCGGAATTGGAGAAGCATTTGACTTATGACCTCCCAGGAGGGTGAACCAATTTCCTCAAATGATTCCAGCGGAATAATCAAAAGCTTCCAGCCGTCGAAGCTATCTGTAATTGCATAAAGAAAGGCGTTTTCGCCCACTGGCTCCACGCTCCGGAAAACTATATTGAGTGGCTGACCGGAGCCGGTTCCATAAACCCAGAACAATAGATAATTGGCTTCACCAAAGTCAAGAGGCTCAGCCCACTTATGATATAGAGTGGCTCGTTCATGTTTTCCAGGACTGATGGTAACCAGTAAACAGCTATTACCCTGTTTTTTAATCTCAGTATTATCGCTGATGCTAAAGGCTAAATCACCCTTTCCAATAGGACCAAGTCGCCAGAATTCGTCTGTTTGCTCGTCATCAAAAAGCACCACTTGTCCTTCTTCAGCTCCTTCGCTTAAAGCTGCTATTTTCTCTTTATCATAGCTGAATACATAGACCTTATCCTTAACAGTATAAACTGGCTCGCCCAGGTAGGTGGAGTAAGTATTTACCAGCGAGTTAAGCCCATCCATGCCCAGACGATAGGTAAAAATAAGGTAGGTTGTGTTAGCAAAGCTGTTGCTATAATCAGTGCCTTCTACTAAGTATCTAAGAGGTTCTTTCCTTGCTATCTGAAAGACTTCATCAGTACCCCACCGGCTATGGAAAAAGGAGAAAATCGAAACATAACCCTCCGCTGTTGATATTACTTTATGCCCTATAGTAACTACACCGGCAGCACAAGTATAGCCGTCACCAACAATAAAGAAATCTACGTTGTCCCCTTCTCTGGCTTTAATGAAATTCAGAGCAGCCACATCATGGTCGGATGGATAATTAAGACACTGGTTATAGTGACGATACCAC
>DAOUSX010000053.1 GCA_030627025.1 Dehalococcoidia bacterium | reverse complement strand
GCTCTTTGTTCAAGAGGGTGCGCCATTCACGGTCATTCGCTAATAGGTCGTGCTCCACTTGCGCTAGGTCGTTCTCTAGCCTTGCGCGTGACCGTTGCGCCAGTTCTAGGTATTGCTGATGGCTCTCCCGATGTTCTAGGTAGTGGCTGAAGGCATCAAACACCTCCCACTCTAGGACATCTTTTTTCCACGCTTTTTCACCACAGTGTTTCGAGCACCTGTAATAGTAGCGATTAACGCCTGTCTTGGTAGGCTCAAACTTTGCCCCGCAACCACAGAAGGTTAACCCACTCAGCGCATAAGAAGTAGTTCTACTCCTAGCTGCCCTGAGTTTGCACTCGTTTAGCATACGTTGTAGCGCCTCAAATGTGACGACGTCCAATATTGGCTCATGGTACAGAGTCACCGTTTTTTCTTTGAAGCGCACTACGGACTCACCGATGAGTGCTCTGTTCCTGAACAACCCATGCCTACCATTGAGCGTCACAGTGGTAAACAACTTCCCTTGAGTAGTCCGGAAGCCCTGCTTGTTTAGCCACCTCACAGCTGGCGCTGACCTCCCGTTTTTAAGCGCTATCCGTGCTGCTTCCCGTAGTGCCTCTGCTTCCGCTTGATTAGGTATTCGCCTGCCGTCGGCAATATCAAAGCCGAAGATTTTCGTATTTGACGGTAGCTTCCCGTCAACATCTGTGCGGTCAAATCGTCCGCCTTTTGTCTTGCGCCTCATGGTAGCTAAATAGGCGCATGACTTTGCCATCTCTTCCGCGTAGCGCTCGATAGCGTCGGGGTCATCGGGGTCAAGGTGTAGCTCTTCCTCGGCAAAGAATACCGGGATGCCAGCGTTTAGCACGAGGTTAAGTATCGGTATCGAGATTACAGGGTTTCTTGTCTCACGGTCAACCTCTGAAAATAGAAAGGCGTCCACCTCACCTTGTCGGTAGTAGTCGATACCTTGCTCCACCGCCTCTTGCCATTCTAGGCGGTTGCCCTTGCTGGCGCTTTCCGCAATCTGGACTGAGTAGGGGCTGATTTCGTGTGGCCCACCGGGCCATGTCTCTGCAAATCTGCGAACTTGTCGACACTGGCGTTCTAGCCCCTTTTTCGCCATCTGGGGGTCTGAACTTTCACGGAACAAAACGAAAAATCTCACCTCTTAACCCTCCTCAGTGCTTAGCCCCCGCACCTGTGCCAAGCTCTGGTGGTACGTTGGTTGGATATCAGAGGTCTGAAGCATTGAGAAGTTACCACTAACCAAAAGCGAGTGTAGCGTGGCTACCGCTCGCTCCACCACTTCTTTTTTGCTGATGTGCCTTGCTTCCCTGCTCCCCAAGTCATCCGCTATCTCTTCGATTATCGTATCCATAGCGGGGTCGAATCGAAACACCATCATTTTAGTCATAAATTGCCTCCACATCCTATCGCTATGCATTGTATAGCACAAAGCATAACTTTTGTCAAGTGGGTGCACGGAAATTTGACCTCAATTTCGGCTAGGGCATTGTCAATCTGGCTTTAGCCCCGGTTAGGTTGTATCTAAAGATAACTGCATCAGAATGCTTACTACCACTCAGAAATATGCCTCACTCAATCTAAACGATATTATCACCAAGCATCGGAAGTTCATCCCTCTCCGAGCTGCTCACGCCGCATCAACGAGAGGTGTCTAAAAAACAGCGTTCTTGGTAAGAACGCTTGACTTCTCCTTTAAGGTATCCAAAACACACACCGCTGACCACCCCAAAAGAACGCCCAGATTTTCATTACAGAGCTCATGGGCTGCACAAATCAAGCAATCGTGACCTCGACTGAACAGAATGGACCTTTGTTCAACACACACTGCCGTCACAATGCACTTTTGACACCGCGCACTTTTGACACCGCCATTTGATAGCGATAAGATTGGAAAACCATGGCTCAATCCTACCGGCATATCTCCCCCAAGTTGGCTCACCAGATAAAGCTCGTCATGACTGATGTTGACGGCACTATGACTGCGACCGATGGTTTCTTGAGTTCCACGGCCGTGGAGGCCATTTTCCTTAAGATATTTCAACGCTGCTGGTGCAAGTGACCTCTTAGGAGAAGACCACCGCCCAGAAACCCATCTTATCCCCAATGTCCTCAAGGCAGCTTTAAATGCCAATAACCCAGTTTCCATATTCGGCACCGATTACCCAACCAAGGATGGAAGTTGTATCCGAGATTACGTTCACGTGATAGATATTGCCCGGGCCCATATTCTGACCTTGGAAAAGCTCGAAAACTTGAGTAGCAAGTTCTATAACCTGGGGAATGGAGAGGGATATTCGGTCCTCGAGCTAGTGAATGTAGCAAAGAAAGTGACGGGCGTTGACATTCCGTTGAGGATTTGCCCGAGGCGTCTGGGAGATCCTGCAGTTTTGGTGGCAAGCTCAAGCCTAGCAAAGAAGGAGTTGGGCTGGAAGCCTCAGTTCCCAGAGCTTGAGAGCATTATTGAAAGTGCCTGGAGATGGATGAGAAAGCATCCGAATGGCTATGGGCAGTGAAGTTGAGAAAGCACGGATTCTGGCAGCAGGAGAAGGAACAGGATTAAGGCCCTCAACCATGGAGACTCCGAAGGTACTTCTCCCGGTTGGTGGAAAGCCTCTGATTCCTAATTCTCCCGATTACACCGCTGATACCCTTCTACAGGCAGCCCGATGGATAATAAAGGGTGTGAGATGAAAAAGATAAGTATTGTAATGCCCGCCTTAAATGAAGAAGAGGGGATAGCAAAAACAATCCAGGCCATCCCCAAGGGCGAACTGGAGATGATGGGTTACGAGGTGCAGATTTTAGTGGTGGATAACGGCTCACACGATGGAACAGGAGAGCTAGCGAGGAAGGGAGGCGCAGAGGTTATCCTCGAGCCACCACGTGGCTATGGGCGAGCTTATAAGACAGGCTTTGCCCAGGCCAAGGGAGATATTATTGCCACTGCTGATGCCGACTCAACCTACCCAGTTAAGGATATACCCAGGCTGGTAAAAATCCTTGAAGAAGGGAGCTTAGATTTCCTCACCACTAATCGCTTTGCTTCGATGGCTAAAGATGCTATGTCATTCCGGAATAAGGTGGGGAATACTATCCTGAGTCTAACGATGAGAACGCTCTTTGGCTTAAACATAAAAGACTCGCAATCTGGGATGTGGGTTTTTAGAAGAAGTATCTTAGATAAGCTGGTGCTAAAATCTAACAATATGCCTCTCTCCCAAGAACTCAAGATAGAAGCCTGTCACTTCGCCAAATGTCGCTGTAGAGAGGCTCCCATTCAGTACGCACCACGCTTGGGAAAACCAAAGGAAAGTGCTTGGAAGGTTGGCTGGGGAAATCTTTTACACCTGATAAAGAAGAGGATTGTCCGATGAAATCTTTTGAGTGAGGGAAAGACTATACTAAAACGCCTTATTAAATGTCTGGACTCTCTAAAAACAGTACAAAAATGTATGGAGACGGTTGTTGAAAGTAGTTTTGATAAATCCCCCTCAGCCCACCCGGTATCCGCAGCCTCCAATAGGATTGGTCATAATAGCTGCAGTGCTGGAAAGAGAGGAGCACCAGGTAGCCATATTAGATGCTAATGCTCTAAGGATAAAGTCAGAGAAAGTAGCGCCATATGTAATTGATGCCGATGTAGTGGGACTGACTGCTATGACGCCAACTATAAATGAGGCAGCAAATATTGCCCATCAACTGAAGCAAGCTAATTCCAATTTACCAATAATCCTCGGAGGTGCCCATGCTACGCTTCTGTCCGAGGAAACAATGGCTGCTATTCCTGAAGTAGATGTAATAGTCAGGGGAGAGGGTGAGAGAACCGTTATTGATTTAATGTGGGCTTTAGAGCATAAACTGCCACTGGATGATATCCAGGGCATTAGCTATAGAAAAGATAGCGAGGTGGTCAGCAATCATGCAAGGTCTATAACTACAAATGTTGATTTGGATTCCCTACCTTTTCTTGCCTATCACCTGCTTCCATGGCGAAAATACAAACGTCATCCCCCTTATGGCCGAGCTTCTCCGTTTGCCACTATCATAACCAGTCGGGGTTGCCCTTACAGGTGCAGTTTCTGCTCAAAAGACGTCTTCGGCTACAAATTTAGGGCACAGAGCCCTGAAAGGGTTGTCGAGGAGATTGCTTATTGCAAGGAAAAATTTGGCGTTAAGGAGATTGCCTTTTACGACGATGTTTTCACCTTAAATAAGGGAAGAGCCTATGCTATAGCTGATGGTATAATGAAGAGCGGATTAAAAATACGCTGGACATGCGAGACAAGGGTTAACCTAGTAGATAAAGACTTATTGCGTCACATGAAGCAGGCGGGTTGCTATGCCATCGCCTATGGTATCGAGTCCGCCTCACAAGAGATACTTAATGCTCTTCACAAAGACATCACACTAGAGCAGGTGGAAGAGACAGTTCACACTACTCAAGAGGCCGGTATGCAAACCATAGGTTACTTCATGATTGGTTCTCCTTGGGAGACCCCTGAAACCATCGCTAACACTATCGAGTTTGCCAAGAAGTTAAAGCTTGATTTTGCCCAATTTGCTATCACCATACCTTTCCCCGGCACCGAGTTGTATAATTCATACCTGAAAACCAGTACCGATGATGTGCCATGGGAAAACTTCACCTACGAAGGAATGGGCAAAGGTGTAACCCCGATATTTGAAAGCGATGAACTTAGCAGAGCTGATCTTCAGCATTGGGTAAAGCAAGCCTACAAAGAATTCTATTTACGCCCATCTTACCTCTGGCAACGAATACGTCGGGTTAGGTCTGTTGGAGACTTCAAAGTTGACCTGAGGGGCGCTTTCATGCTTCTAGGGAATATAAAAAGATGAACATGCCAAGGGTTAGTTTTATCCTTCCTACAAGGAATGTTGAAAAATATATAGGGTCTCTCCTAGAGAGCATCTTCTCTCAGAACTATAATGGTGATATAGAAGTCCTTATTGATAAGTCACTTTTCAGACCATGAAGTTGTCGGTGTCTATGGAAGACATATACCAAGAGAAAATGCTGCCCCAATGGAGCAATTTTTTATACTTCGGACATACCCTGCTCAGAGCGACTCGGTTACTTTAGAAGGTGTCAAATTAAGAAAGTCGTTTGTCTTCTTTTCAAATGTTAATGCGGCAATTCGCCGCTCAGTCTGGGACCAGATAAAGTTCCCTGAGATGATCAAAGGGGAAGAGGAGGAATGGGCCAAGAGGGCTTTATTAGCTGGATATAAGATTCTTTACGATGGTGATGCTGCGGTTTATCACTCACACAAATACACTTTGAAAACAGTTTTTCAGGAATGCTTCGATACCGGGGCTTTCATGCCCGTAGTCTATCGGGGTGAAGGTGCTTATTATCCCATGCAGGATGTCTTTTTTGACGGCCTAAGATATGTTTCTGGAGAATTCAACTTCATGCTTAGAAATGGATACTGGTACTGGATTCCCTACGCTATCCTTTATGATTTGATGAAATTTCTGGGAATTTTCCTGGGTTCAAAGCAGAGGTATATGCCTGTATGGATGAAAAGAGCCCTGTGCAGAAAGAAAAACCACTGGGAGGAGTACACCGATGTGATAAAGGAGCCAGTTTGATAAAAAGGAAAGGAGTTATATCAAATCGCATTTTAGAGAAGGGAAATCGGTTTGGTTACGGTTAGTTTGAATTTAGAGGCAGTGAAATAGAATGCGGAGTTGAGCCCATGAAAAAATCTCTAATCACAGGTATAACAGGCCAAGACGGCTCTTACTTAGTTGAGCTATTGCTCAGCAAAGGTTACGAAGTCCATGGCATTATCAGAAGGTCGTCTACCTTTAACACAAGCAGGATAGACCATATTTATGTTGATCCTCACGACCCTAATGCAAGATTACTTTTGCATTACGGTGACCTTTGTAATTCTGAGCAGGTCTCAAATGTAATTTATAACATAAAACCTGACGAGGTGTATCATCTGGGAGCGCAGAGCCATGTGCGCGTAAGCTTTGATATCCCTGAATATTCAGGGGATGTTATTGCACTGGGGACAACAAGGTTACTAGATGCCATAAGAAGGAGCGGGAATGAGATAAGGTTTTACCAGGCTTCAAGCAGCGAGATGTTTGGGGCATCTCTACCACCGCAAAATGAGGAGACGCCATTTAAGCCCAGAAGCCCTTATGCCTGTGCCAAGGTTTATGCCTACTGGATGGCAAGGAATTATCGTGATGGTTATAACCTGTTTGTCTGTAATGGAATACAGTTCAATCATGAGTCTCCGAGAAGGGGCGAAACCTTTTTGACAAGAAAAATTACGAGAGGCATAGCCAGGATTCTTACCCGAAAAGGGACATACCTCTATTTAGGAAACTTAGAGGCGAAAAGGGATTGGGGATATGCACCAGAATATGTGGAATGTATGTGGCAAATGCTCCAGAATGAGCAGGCAGAGGATCTTGTTGTGGGGACTGGGGAAGCTCATTCCGTTAGGGAATTCTTAGAAGAAGCTTTCTCTTATGTGGGATTGGATGTAGACGAACATGTAAGAATTGATCCAAGATATTTTAGACCGATGGAACCTGAAGAATTGATTGCTGATCCTGCCCGAGCAAGAGAAGAAATGGGATGGAATCCCAAAATTAAATTCAAGGATTTAATTAAGATTATGGTAGATGCAGATATGAGGGCAGCCGGTTTAAAACCAATTGGGAAGGGTGATGAAATACTAAGACAAAAGTTTCCAAATAGATGGTGGGGGGTAGACTAAGATGACTTGTTGGAGCAATAAAAAGATACTGGTAACAGGTGGGGCGGGATTTTTGGGTTCCTTTCTGGTAGACAAATTAAAGGAGAGAGGCGTAGACAAAGAGAACATAAGGATACCCAGAAGCAAAGATATGGATTTGAGGCGCTGGGAAATTTGCGTTGAGGTAGTTAAAGATATCGACATTGTTATTCACT
>DAOUSX010000200.1 GCA_030627025.1 Dehalococcoidia bacterium | reverse complement strand
CTTATCAGGTGAATAAAGCAGCTTTAGTGGAGAAGATGGCTGAGCTAGTTAGGCAAAGGAAGATTGATGGTATTAGCGAAGTACGGGATGAATCAGATAGAGAAGGTATGCGAATTGTTATTGAAATTAAGAAAGAGGCGCCTATCCAGCAAGTGATTAATAATCTTTACCTGAACACTGCAATGCAGACTGCCTTTTTCATTAATATGGTAGCTTTGGTTAATGGGCAACCTAAGCTTATTAATCTTAAAGAGGCTCTGATTTGTTACATTGATTTTCGTCGGGAGATTATCACCAGGCGTTCTCAGTTTGAACTTCAAAAAGCCGGAGACAGGGCACATATACTTGAGGGACTTAAAATCGCCTTGGATAATCTTGAGCAAGTAGTCAACACAATTCGGGAGTGTGAGACGGTTGAGTCTGCCCGTATCAAGCTAGCATCAGTTTTCAGCTTATCGCAGATTCAGGCACAAGCTATTCTTGACATGCCACTTCGCCGGTTGGCTCACTTGGAGCGGGAGAAGGTGGATGAGGAATACAGGAACGTAATAAGCAATATTTCCTACTTAGAAGATCTATTGGCTAATCCCAAGAAGGTATCGTTCCTTATTCAGCAAGACGTTGCTGAATTGAAATCGAGATATGGTGATCGCCGGCGGACGATGATTAGTGAGGAGGAAGCAGTTGAATTCCGTAAAGAAGAGCTTATTCCTCACCAAAAAGTGGTGATTATCTTGACTAATCAAGGATTTATTAAGAGAGTTCCGGTTAACATATATCGTTTGCAGCATCGTGGTGGAAAAGGAGTCATGGGGATGGCAACTCGTGAAGCTGACTCTATCAAGCACATCTTAGTAGCTGATACCCATGATAACTTGCTTTTCTTTACTGCTTCTGGAAAAGTTTATTCGCTCAAGTGCTACGAAATCCCTGAAGGTTTGTCTCGGGGTACCAAGGGGACTGCGCTAGTCAACTTATTGCTTATCGATTTAAAGGACAAGGTAACGACAATGGTAGCTGCAGCGGATTTTGCATCAGATAAGTTCTTGGTGGTGACTACCAAAGCTGGCATGATTAAAAAAACTTATTTACAGAAGTTTGCTAAGGTCAGAAAGAAAGGCATTATAGGTATGAGACTTGATAATCGAGATGAGCTAATATCAGCTGGAATAGCTACTAACGCAGATGATGTCATTTTGGTAAGCGAGAATGGGCAGGCTACCAGGTTCAAGGTGGACAGCTTGAGGTGTGCTTCTAGGACTAGTGGCGGTGTTCGAGGTATTCGCTTGGATGGTGCTCAGGTTATCGGCGGGGATATTGTGTCTCCTGACGCATATTTGCTTACAGTGAGCGAGAAAGGATTTGGCAAATTAACTTTGCTGGAACATTATTCTGTTCATAAGAGGGGCGGCAAAGGGCTTAGAGCTCATAGAGCTAGTGACAAGATAGGCAAAATAGTAGCAGCTAGGCTTGTAAATAAAGATGAAGACTATCTGGTGATGTTATCAGCTAGTGGCAATATAGTGCGTATCCCCATGAAACAAGTCTCAGTTCAAAGCAGGAATGGTCGGGGTGTACGTCTGATGGTGCTGAGCGACGATGATGAAGTAGTTTCCATCGCTGCCTTGTAGTGTTCTATGCATGATCAGTGCAAAGATCGATCTTCGTGGAACGGCATGCCACCCAAGTGGCGTTACGTTGGCTGTTGCCTCATCACCAAAAAGGGGCTACCAATCCACCTACATTGATCAACACAGTTGACATACCAGCGGTTGTTGTTCTCCCAGGGGTGGTAGCTTTTTGTGGTACCCCAAAATTCTCGTAATATTGCATTACACCCACCTTTCATCGGGTTTATTGGGCCCACAGGGTAGCAAAGGGACCATCGGCTTTGTAAATTCCGTGATAACGAATCAGTCTGTTAACAAGATCGGGTTTGTAATACCTGTCTTGTATTTTTCACGACAAGCAATTGACCATCGTTGTAAACCACAAGCATTACATTTTCCGTGGCTACAATTTGGCGTTTCCTTTGCTTGCCAAAGGTTGTAATATTCCGTTTCAAGGAACTTTCTAGTTACTCCGGTATCAATATGGTCCCAGGGTAATGTTTCATCAACTGTGCGTCTTCGATTAGCATAGAAGGAGATATCAAGTCCATGCTCTTCAAAAGCGCTAACCCATTTTTGGTGATTGAAATATTCGCTCCAGGCATCAAATTTACATCCTAGTTGCCAAGCACGATAGATAACCTTGCTTAAGCGGCGATCACCCATGGATAAAGCTGCTTCTATTTGGCTGGCTTTGAGGTTGAGCCAAGGAAATCTTATCCCTAGTTGGTTTAATCCTCGTTTCAATATTTCATATTTAGGCAGTAATTCTTCTTCTGTTTCCTGTCCTATCCATTGGCAAGGAGTATGAGGCTTAGGAACCAGAATAGATATACTGATACGCAGTCTGCTTTTTCGGCATAGACGACCTATTTTGGCAATGAGCTCAACAATGCTTTTTACATCATCAAGGGTCTCGCTGGGCAATCCGACCATGAAGTATAACTTTAGATTTACCCAATCTTTATTTAGGGCGGCTAACGTTTCTAACATAACCTGTTCAGGAATATTTTTGTTGATTACACGGCGTAATCTTTCACTTCCTACTTCGGGAGCAAAGGTCAAAGTTATTTTGTGTTGTGGCCTTATTAGTAATTCAGTTAACTCTGGCGTGACCGAATCCAGGCGTAAGCTAGGTAGAGATAAGCTAAGGTGCCCCGCATAATACTGATTCGTTAAT
>DAOUSX010000062.1 GCA_030627025.1 Dehalococcoidia bacterium | reverse complement strand
GATTGACGGATTAGGACTGGGCGATAACGCCAAGGCTGCTTTTGTTGCTCTGAGCTGGAATGAGGTTGTTTCCCTGGGATTAGCCTTGGGCGCTAAGAAGGACACATTTTATGGGCTAGCTGGTTTGGGTGATTTAATAGCTACCTGCGCTAGCACTTTAAGTCGCAATCACTATGTTGGTTATCAGTTAGCCAAAGGACGTTCCCTGGCTGAGATATCCGTCTCCATGCCACAACTTGCTGAAGGGGTTACCACCACTATGGCGGTGCATCAGCTAACCAAAAAACTCAGCCTGGAAGCCCCGATAGCAGAAATTATCCATGACATTCTATTCCAGAACAAGCCGGCAACCGAGCTAATTGCAAGCTTCAGCAAAGCAATAAACGACTAGCCAGGTATTCCACCAGCCTCCTTCTTAATTTCAGCAATCCCTTGGTGCAATTCTACAAACCTCCAGCTTTATTTATCTGGTTGACCTCTTTATTCAATCTATCTATTCCCTCTTCAGTAAACAGGCTCCGTTTTGAAGTAATTGCTGCAGTCCCATCGGGCCGCTGATTTGCATCATGGCTTCTTCTTGGGAAACTATGTTCCTTCTTACCAAGTCGGCCACCGCCCGCTCCATAGTCTGCATGCCGGCTCCGGTAGACATTTCAATACAAGGGGTTATTTCGAAGAGCTTCTCGTCACGGACGAGTGACCTGATCACACTGTTAACAATCATAATTTCAAAGGCAGCTATTCGCCCCCCCGCAATACAGGATAAGAGCCTCTGCGATAATACTGCCTGTAATACCTGTGACAACTGTAGCCTGATTTGCCGTTGCTGCATTGCTGGGAATACATCAACTAAACGATCAACAGTTTGAGCAGCGTCGATCGTATGTAGTGTGCCAAGCACCAGGTGCCCTGTCTCGGCCGCTGTGATAGCTGTAGTTATCGTGGATAAGTCACGCATCTCTCCGATGACAATTACATCTGGGTCGTGCCGGAGGGCATGTATTAATGCTGTGGAAAAGGATCTAGTGTCTGTCCCAACTCCCGCTGATGTATGATACATTTTTGGTCACGGAATAAGTATTCAATCGGGTCTTCAATGGTAATGACATTCCGCATCTTATTTTCATTGAGATAACTGATCATCGCTGCCAGGGTAGTCGACTTGCCACTGCCAGAAGGGCCAGTAACCACGATAAGCCCGTTTGGTTGAAGAATAAGCTCCTTACAAATTTGAGGCAGTCCTAATTCATCAATGGAAGGAGCTTTAATTGAGACGAGCCGGAAGGCCAAGCTCACTGTGCCTCTTTGCTGCAGTGCGCTAACTCGGAATCGAGCTAAGCCAGGAACAGAGTAAGCAAAATCTAGCTCACGTTCCCTAACGAAAGCATCCCTTTGCTCTTGAATAGTAACTTGTTCAAATACGAATTCGATATCTTCAACTGTAAGTGGTGGCAAATCTTCTTGAAGGATAAGCATACCATCAATACGTAGCACCGGTGGGCTTGGCACCTTGAGATGCAAATCAGTGGCACCTTTGTCTACCACTAGTTTTAGGAGTTCATCTATTTGCATTCTATTACCCCTGCAGTTTTAACAACCCTCAACTTTGAGCTAATCTGAGAGCTCTTAGAGCCTGGATGCGATGACATTGAGCAAGAGTCTGAATTCATATATGGCATTCCTCCTATTGTTGAAATCCTACCGGCCCTTCTAATACGCTTCTTACAATCAGATTAATCTCGTTAGCACCGAACGGCTTATGAAGAATCTCAAAACTTATTCCGTCTTCCGCGGCACTTCCGAGTTCATCCAAAAACTCTTTGTGAAAAGCCGTTATGATGTAAATAGGTACACCTGGGTCAAGTTCCCATAGCCTGCGCAAAGTTTCAACACCGTTTAAACCGGGCATCTTGAGGTCAAGAAATATTAAGTCACATTTAGTCTTTTGTTCCAACTCGATCCCTTGCTCACCCGAGTTGGCTGTATCTACTTGATATGACGTGCCTTTAAGCGCTGCAACAAATAATTTTCTTATAGCCTCCTCATCGTCAATTACCAGTATGCGTTTGCTCATTTTGCTACTTCCTTCTTAATTTCAGCAATCCCTTGGTGCAATTCTACAAACCTCCAGTTCTACTTATCTGGTTGACCTCTTTATTCAATCTGTCTATTTCATCCCTGGTAAATAGTCTCCATCCTCTCCTGTCCCTGCGCTCAGATTTGCTCAATATGCCCTGCTTGAGCCAACGAAACAAAGTAGCTCTACTTATACCAACTGTCCGACAAACTTCGACGGTTCTATAATATGTTTGACCGTTTATTGTTACAGGCATACTAGTGAACCTCCAATACTATTCAACTATACTCATATAGTGACGGATACTCTCCGTTTTGTGAATCACGCATTGGTACTGTTTTGGCTGGTATTTTAGTACCACAGCCTGAGTCTTGGTGTTGTTACATAGCCAGCTGCTTTTTTCATCAACCAGTTGTAGCCAGCAGCAGTTAACCCCACTAACTTTAGCGATTTCACCCAATGCTAAATCGGTAACCTCATTTGGCCCTCGACCTTGCACTAGAGCGTTAGCTACCACACTAAATACATCTATCCAGCGGTAAAATTTCCCCTTCTCAACTGTGATTTACAGTCCTCAGTATAACTTTCTTAGAATTCCTTTGATCACCCTCCCCTGACTCCCTGCAGGTGAGGGTGAATTAGAAGAGATTTTGCGGTTATCTATGATCTCCGTAATTTGAGACGCAACCTGACGTGCAAAGCAGAATACGCTTAGCCGGCACATAGATTCTTTCCTTCGCCGACACTATTTAATCCCCAGAATCGTTCTAGGGCTGCTTAGGCTCAGGTAACATCCCAGCCAGCTCCTGAAAAAGACGCTTTTGTCTTTTATCAAGATGCTCAGGGGTGACTACACGAACAATAACAACCTCGTCTCCCCTGCCGTGTCCATTAGCATGTGGTATTCCCTTTCCTTTGAGACGGAAAGGCCTTCCATTCTGGGTTCCTGGGGGTATGTTTAATTTTATTCTGCCATCAAGGGAAGGCACTTCCACCTCATCGCCCAGGGCAGCCTGGGCAAAATTAATGGGCAATTCATAGAAAATATCACTTCCTTCTCTGCGAAATAGCTTGCTTAGCTTCACCGACAGGCTGATGTAAACATCACCAGGTCTCCCACCATATAATCCAACGTCGCCTTCGCCATCCAAAACCACAGTATAGCCATCATCCACGCCAGCGGGAATATCAAGCACCAATTTCTTCTTCACCTTTACCCGCCCTCTTCCACGGCAATGACGGCAAGGATCAGTTATTATTGTCCCACTGCCTGAACAGCGGGGACAGGTGGTAACGTGAGTAAAACGTCCAAAGAAACTTTGGCGAACCCTTCTTACCTGCCCTGTGCCCTGGCATTCGGGGCAAGTTTGAGGACTTGTTCCTGGCTCGGTGCCAAGGCCATGGCATGAAGAGCAATTCTCGACGCGTTCTACCCCAATTTCTTTGCTACAACCGAAAACTGCCTCCTCAAAGGAAAGAGTAATATATGCTCTTAGATCGCTTCCTCTCTGTGGAGCACGCTGAGCAGTGGCAGCTCCAAATGGGCTTCCACCAAAACCGAAGAATGATTCGAAAATATCACCAAGTCCACCGAAACCAAAGTCAGGAAAACCCTGTATTCCCTCAGCTCGACCATAACGGTCATAATTAGCTCTCTTCTCGGCATCGCAAAGAACCTGGTAAGCCTCACTTATCTCCTTGAACCTCTCTTCTGCCCCAGATTCTTTGTTATGGTCAGGGTGGTATTGAAAAGCTAACTTACGAAATGCCCTCTTGATCTCCTCCTCAGTAGCATTTCGAGGCACTCCAAGCACTTCATAATAATCGCGTCTCACCGCCATAAGTGTTTAACCCCCAAACTTTTAGTATAGCTCTTTAGTTTGTGCATTAGCAAATTTTATACATGCTATAATCCTAAAGTAATGAAACAGAAAATCAAGCAAATTCTCAGTCACTATTACAAGAAGAGGATCAATAGCAAGGATTTAATTCCCTCAGCAGTGCTTGTCCCGTTATTTTATGCCCAGGGAGAGTATCACCTTCTATTTACTGAGAGGAGTGGGGGAGTAAACTTTCACCAAGGGGAAGCATGCTTCCCCGGGGGAATCCACCAGCCAGGTGACGTTAGCCTTATCAACACCGCTTTAAGAGAAGCCGAAGAAGAGATATGCCTAGCCAAGAAAGACATTGAATTTCTGGGCGAATTGGACGACGCCATCACTGTCACCAGTGGTTGCGTTATCTCCCCTTTTGTAGCCTTCATCCCCTATCCTTACCCGTTTAAAGCAAATCCTGATGAGGTACAGCAAATTTTCTCCATTCCCTTATCAGCATTGATGGACAGGAAGAATTTTAGCCAGGAATATGCAACCATCAACGGGCAAACTTTCCCCGTTTACTTCTATGAATATCAGGGACATACTGTCTGGGGAGCTACAGCCTATATCATCAGACAATTTGTGGAGTTATTGCAACAGGAAGGTTTATAGCATAACTATTTACTTCTTGCTCTTGGTTCCCTTGGCTTTGACTTTGTTTACCTTTTGCTAAAAGCCTCGCCCTTAGCTATAATTAGCGTATATTTTAACATAAGGAGAGGAGACCCTCAATGGCGATGGAAAGATTTACCGAGCAAGCACAGGAGGCTCTAGCAGCATCACAGGAGCTAGTCCGCCGCTATCGACATAGCCAATGGGATGTAGAGCACATCTTGCTAGCTCTGCTCGAGCAGGAAACAGGAATAACCCATCAAATATTGGATGAGCTCAGTATAGATGTGGAGGAAGTCAAAAGTCGTGTGGACAAAACATTACGAAATTATCCCCAAATAAATTACGTAGGAGTACAAATTTATGCTACGCCCCGTATTTCCCAACTAATGGAAGAGGCCGCTCGTGAAGCCGATAGGTTAAAGGATGAGTTCGTCAGCACTGAACATCTGCTCATCGCCATCGCCAGTGAGGGCAAGGGTGATGCCAGCAAAATCCTGGCGGAGTCGGGTATCACACAGGAGAAAATATACCAGGCCCTGCGCCGCATTCGTGGTGTCCATCGAGTTACCGACCGCCGTGCTGAGAGCAAGTACCGCTCCCTGGCAAAATACGGGCATGACCTCACCGAGTTAGCCCGACACGGCAAGCTCGA
This sequence comes from Dehalococcoidia bacterium, assembly GCA_030627025.1. GTDB lineage: Bacteria > Chloroflexota > Dehalococcoidia > GIF9 > AB-539-J10 > CG2-30-46-19. The sequence goes on along the minus strand of DAOUSX010000062.1, from coordinate 1,146 downwards.
CCCTGTCATCGGCAGAGAAAGCGAGATCAAACGAGTAATACAGATACTCTCCCGACGAACCAAGAATAATCCTGTGGTGATTGGCGATGCTGGCGTGGGCAAGACTGCTATTGCTGAAGGTCTCGCCCAGAGAATTGCCGCTGAAGATGTCCCTAACTCACTTAAAGGGAAAAGGGTAGTCGCCCTAGACATGGGAGCATTGGTAGCAGGAAGTAAGTTTCGAGGCGAATTCGAAGAAAGGCTGAAAGCAGTTCTTGATGAAATTCGCCAAGCAAGCGGGGAGGTAATTCTGTTCATTGATGAGCTCCATACTGTGGTAGGTGCCGGTGGCGCCGAGGGGGCGATTGATGCCAGTAATATGCTCAAGCCAGCCTTATCTCGAGGTGAGCTTCAATGCATTGGAGCTACCACTCTGAACGACTATCGAGAGCACATTGAAAAGGACAAAGCATTGGAACGGCGTTTTCAACCCGTTTTCATCGATGAACCAAGTGCTGATACTACCATAGAGATGCTTAAGGGTCTAAAGCCCAGATACGAAGCTCACCACAAGATACAAATCGATGATTCAGCTTTAGTAGCAGCAGCGAAGCTCAGTCAACGCTACATTGCTGATAGATTCTTGCCTGATAAAGCCATTGACCTCCTTGATGAAGCTGCCAGCAAGCTACGTATTGACCGGGAAACCGCCCCCCCAGAGATCACTGAACTGGAACAGAAGGTGAAGCGTTTGCTTGATGAGGAACAGGCTGCTTCACAGCGAGGGGATTATCAACAAGCAGCGGAACTGAGAGCGGAAAGATTGCGATTAGAGCCAAAATATAACGAAGCCAAGACAAAATGGCTTCAAGGAATAAAGACGGACGCTGTAGTTAACGAAGAGGATATCGCTCAACTTATCTCACAATGGACAGGGATTCCCATTTCCCGAATGCTTGAGGCCGAGAGTGAGAAATTGGTCCACATGGAGGAGAGGATTCACCAGAGGATAGTAAACCAAGAGGAAGCTGTGGCTGCTGTCTGTGAAGCAGTAAGGCGAGGCAGGGCTGGCCTCAAAGACCCCAAACGGCCCGTTGGCAGCTTCGTTTTTGTCGGCCCCACGGGTGTTGGTAAAACGGAACTGACCAAAGCGGTTGCGAATTTTCT
>DAOUSX010000179.1 GCA_030627025.1 Dehalococcoidia bacterium | reverse complement strand
TTCAACAGTAACTTCAGCCTTTGACGCTTGAGAGTGTTTCCCGATATTCCTCATTGCCTCCTGAACAATACGGAAAATCATCACCTCCGCTTCCGAAGACAATCTCCGTTCCTCTCCTACCACGGTTAAATGACATTCCACCTTATGCTCAGCTTCAAGCTGCTCAACCAGCCACTCGAGTGCAGCACGCAAGCCTAGGTCATCCAGTATTGAAGGACGAAGGTCACGGCTAAAGTAACGCACTTCCTGCAACATGCCCTTTATCTGCTCATGTAATCCCCAAAGAGCTTTAGCGTCACTCAGGGGTAGCTTCGCTCTATCCCGCAACAAGCCCTCCACCTGATGAAGAAGGGCGATGAGTTCCTGAGCAGTGCTATCATGCAGTTCGCGAGCGATGCGAGAGCGCTCTTCTTCCTGAGCCCTGGTGATTTGCTGGATATACAGACGCATGTTCTCCTGCATCTGCTTCTCTCTGGTTATATCCCGGGCAATATTCTGAAAGGCTCTAGGTTCACCATCTCTGGCAATTAGGTTGGTGGTTAACATGACTGTTGCCATAGTCCCATCCGCCCTTATAATCTGTTGCTCATAAGGCTGTACAGCCATATGACCTTGAAGTAATTTATCTCGTACCTCCCTGGCCAAGGATAAGCTCTCCTCAGAAAGAAACGACTTAACATTCAAGGGCAATGGGCTCAATTCATATTCGTCAAGTTTATAAGGTACCTTTTCTGAATCGTAACCGAGGAGCTCACCGGGGATTTCCTCAGCGTCATATCCAATGAGCCTGGCGGCAGCTTCGTTGGCTGCTATAATGTTACCGTGTAAATCATGTATCCAGATAGCATCGTGAGCACTTTCAAACAACTCTCGATAGCTTCTTTCAGAATCACGCAGCTGTTCCATCGTTCTCGCTTGCTCCTGGTAAAGGCGGGCATTCTCAGAACAAATGTAAATTTCGCTGCCTATAGTAGTAAGAAGTTTCTCGTCCTCTTCATCAAACTCCCGATATTCACGGTTAGCGATACCAATCGTTCCTTGAACTTTATCTTCACATTTTATAGGCACAATGAGTATGCTTTTAATGCCCTCCTGTCTGACCACTTCACGAGTGAGTCTCGGGTCAGTAGAGCCGTCCTTCACCACCAACGGCTTCCCATTCTGCGCCACCCAGCCGTTAAGCCCTTCACCAAGCTTCAGCTTGTCCACTTCACGAGCAAACTCCCCGGAAACACCTTCGTAACCAATTAAATTTAGCTCCCCTGCTTCTCTATTCAGCCGGTATACCAAAATGGCCTCCGCGCCCATAACCTCTAAAATCTTGCGCAAACCGTCATGCAATACCCGCTCCATATTCAAAGTATCGATAAACTGGTTACTAATGCTGCCTATCATAGCTAGCTTTTTTTCATGGCTCATCAATTTTCGGCTCTGGGAACGGAGCTTGTCCTTAGACACTGTCAGCGTTTCGGCAAAAAGTTCACTGCCCTGCCCGACAGCCATCTTGCTTTCTCGCACCCTCAACATCAAGCAAGCTAACATCCCAATCAGAGCTACAATTCCAGCTTCGAATAGCGCACCGGGAAGGTCAGGTGAAAGGAAAAGAACTCGCGGAAGCATGATAAACAGGGCAATAAATGCCGTCACCAACCCCGCTGTGACACCGAAGATAAAACCACAGTAGACCACAGGTATGAGGTAAAGCACGGGATGTGCCAAATAAGCGACCAGACCAAAACTACCCCAGGACCACATCTGTTCAGCATAATGATTGACAGAGAAAACTACCATCAGTGCCAGAATTACCCAAAAGTGAGGATTATGTAAGACTGCCTTCACTGCTGCCCTATCCATTAAGATAAATCATCGAGGGTAAGCCAACCCCTCTTCAAAGCTTGTATCACCGCCTCAATGCGAGAGCCCACTCCAAATTTGCTAAATATGCTTTGCAAGTGACTTTCCACGGTATGCACGCTAAGGAAAAGTTCCTTGGCAATATCCTTATTGCTCAAGCCCTTCGCTGCCTTGGTGAGCACATCCAGTTCCCGCTGTGTGAGCAGGGACAATGCGCCTTCCTGAACATATCCATCGCTGCGCTTGAACCTCTCCAGCACTTTGCGAGCAATAACAGGATGAAGCACTGATTCCCCTCTATGCACAGCACGGATAGCATCGATGAGTTGGCTAGCGCTGATATCCTTTAGCAGGTAACCGGCAGCGCCTACCTCTAAAAGGGCAGAGACATATTGGTCATAGTCATAAGCGGTGAGTATCAGTATAGTTGCCAATGGCTGGAATGCCTTGATTTGCCTCGTGGCTTCAATGCCATTGAGCTTGGGCATGGAGATATCCATAATGATGACATCAGGTTTGAGTTCCCTTGCCAGCCGCACTGCCTCCTCGCCATCACCAGCTTCACCGACCACAATTAAATCCTTTTCTTTCTGTAAAAAGGCACATACGCTCTGCCGCAGTACTAGATGATCTTCAGCAAACAAAATCCTTATCTTCTGCATGTCTATATTATTCTAACCTTCCCTTGAATTCATTTCAATTTGGTACACACATTCATATGAGCAGAGACACATTGCTTGGGATACTTTGCACCCCGACCCTCGCCGTCTCCCATCGAGGGACATGAGCCTCTTGATGAGATTGCTTCGCTCGCAATGACAATAAAGGGGGCAATGACGCTCCCTCTGGTCATTGCGAGGCTTGTCCCGAGCGAAGCGAGAGAACTCGGCGAAGCAATCTTTGGTGTGAAATCCCGATGTTTAAGTTTTTAAATTCAAGGCTCCTTTGATAACTCGAATTTTGGTCAGATGTGTCCTCACAATTAATGATGACCAGGTAGTCAAAATCAATGACTGACACCGCCTCATTTCGTCATTCTTGAGTACCCAGAAATAGGGATTTAATGGATGTGTGACGGGAGCACAAGTGGTTTACTGAAAGTGAAAGGAGCTGAAATGGGATTGAGGGCATACTTGCTGGTTAAGGTTAAGGACAATATAGAACAGGAAGAGTTTATCAAGGCAGTAAGTGAGGTGGAACAGGTGCCGGGGGTGGAGTTCGCTGATCCTGTTATCGGGGCGTTCGATATGGTGGTCATGGTGAATGCACCAGTGACGGTAGAAGCCATAGCCGCCAAAGTTCAAGACAATCATTGGTTCGAAGATATGAAGATACTA
>DAOUSX010000033.1 GCA_030627025.1 Dehalococcoidia bacterium | reverse complement strand
TTGCTTCTCCGCCAGCTAAGATAATTGCTTTCATGAGCTTTCCGCTCACGCTAAGTCTACCTTGTCTCAATCACACGGGTCAACGCTTTTGGCTATCAAACCTTACCTGCCAATCTTGTGTTACCCGAAGCACTTTGTTATGCTAAGCCCCCATTGTTGCTCATTGAAAGGAAAATAATATGAGTCAGCTAGTCGGCGTTTTTAGCCCAGACGGTAACGAAGCAAGAGATAAATTAGTTACCATGCTGGAAACCTTTCACCCTCACCATGATGGTAAAGCTAATTCCGAGAACAATGAACACCGCTGGTTACTTAGTTCCTCCTTCGAGAATATAGCTGGCAGCAGGGTCCTGGCTGAAGTATATTCGCCTATTGAACGAAAGACATTAGAATATCCTTATTCAGGTTATGACGATAACTTGGTGTTGCTGTATGATGGTGAGTTCTATAACCTGCCTTCAATAACATCTACGGTTCATCAGAATCGCCGCTTAACCGATAGAGGTAGCACCGAGAAGCTAGTCTACTTACTGAAACAACACAAGGGCAACCTTGAACAAAAGATAAAGAAAGCGTTAAAGGACTTGGATGGGAATTATGCCTTAGTAGCTAGCAGCACCGACGAAACAATAGTGACGCGGGATTTTCTAGGCACAAAGCCCCTCTATATTGCTAAAGATAGCAATTATTCAGCTTTCGCTTCCAATAAGAAAGCTTTATGGAGAATAGGGTTAAGCAATGTCATGCCTCTGCGAGCCAGTATGCTCGCCGTATTTACTCACAATGGCATCAAAATCAAAAGGGCCTTTCTTCTCAACAAAGAGAGCATTGAAATAGAAGACTTAGGGCAAGCTGTAGATTGTTACCGTGAAGCTATTTGTTCATCGGTGCGAAAAAGGTTAACGGATGTAGATAAAGTTGGTGTATTGTTATCCGGAGGTGTGGATAGCTGTTTAATAGCAAAATTGGTATTGGATATTGCTTCCTCTGTTGGAATAAAGGTGATCGCCTATACCGCTGGTTTGGCTGATTCTCCCGATATAATGCTGGTCAAGGGGTTCGCCGAGGAGATGGGACTTGACCACAGGGTAAAGGTATTGAGCATCGGCGATGTCCAGAGATATATCCCTAAAGTTATTAACGCTGTGGAGGAAAGAGATTTCATTCAAATTGAAGCTGGCATCGCTATTTATGCCGCAGTTGACATGGCTAGTCAAGATGGCATAAAGGTCATCTTTTCAGGACAGGGACCAGATGAACTATGGGGGGGATATAGCTGGTACCCCGATGTTTTAGGCAAGGATGGTCGCCGAGAGCTTTCCCGAAGGATGTGGGATGACTTCACCATGGCTGATGTAGAGACTCTAGACCGGGAAAATAAGATAGCTAAGGCGCACGAGGTGGAAATGATGTTTCCTTACCTTGATTCCGAGGTAGTGAAATTAGCTATGAGTGTAGCGCCTGAGTTGAAAGTGACTTCTGAAAATGACCGAACGGGAAAGCGTCCCCATCGCCGACTTGCCAAAAAAATAGGAGTGCCCGTCAAATATGCCTACAGAAACAAGGAGGCTGCTCAACATAGCAGTGGTATCCACAGCGTATTAGACACAATAGCTAAAAGGAATGGGTTTGATGCTAGCTTAGTTAATAGAATCGGTTATGCCAGCAGCAAAATAACTAAGAAGAAAATGGGTAGTTCGTCACGATATGGCTACCGATATGCTAGGAGTGCTATCTGGCAAATACCCGAACATGTGCAGCTTTACTTAGATATGACAGCATATAACGAGGAGATGCTTAACGGACCTGAAAGGAAGAAAATACAATCTTTCCTGGAGAAGATATAAACTCCTTATTCCTCATGTAAGGCGTAAAGTACACCAAGGTGCTCTTTTATAACGTTCATAAACTTCGAGCTATCTATTTTACCTATTGGAGCATTAAAATGAGGGACAGGTGGTTTTTCCCTACTGCTTAAAGCTCCCTGATTGACTAGTTCTCTTAAGATAAGCCTTTTTGTCCCTTCCTCACAAAGTGGCGAATGGTAAATAGTAGCTAGCCCCTCAATCAACATGTGCTTAAGATGCTGTATTCCCCTCTCCTCGTGCATATGAGGGTTCCTAGTCTCGATTTGAAATAAGTCTATACCACGCTCTACAGCTTCATGGTCTATCTCGGGCAATATGCCGCCAAAACTCTCAAACAGGAACATCAGCTCACCAGGTTCCACAGCGTACCCGGAAGCATAAGGCAAAAGCTCAGCAAGCTTCATACTTATAGCATGCTCTCCAGCATTTCCCGTCTTTATCACTTCAGTTTCAAAGTCCGTTTTGGAGAAAATCAAATCATTCAGGCACTTGTTAGTGGTTTCTGACACCCTTCCCCATTTCTTAAAGTATATCCCGCCTGAGATTTTAGGCTTATAATGCCATAATATCCTTACCATACTGTAAGGAGACCGAGCTAAGCTAAAACCAGCAGCGAAATCCCTGACATACTCTAATACCGCGCCAGGGAAATAATTGTCAGCATCAATAAAGCCAACATATTCTTTCTCTGCCACTTTAGCCATAAGTAAGCCTATTACCATAGCCTCACTTTTACCATCCCGTATCAGCCCATCCTCTCCTAAGATGTCATCATACCCCGCCTGCCTGGCAGCATCAGCAATGATAGGATCTTTTTGATGTATAATGAAGGCATTGCGCATCGTATAGCGACAAATTTGATTCAGAGCATCCTTTTCCATTTTAAACCTATCAATTCTTCCCTGCTGGCTGTTCGATACCACTATAATCAAGCAATCATGTGGCAAGCCACTAATCACACCTTCAAATAACTTGAGCTTTTCATCCTTGATTGGAATTACCACCGCCATCTTATCTTCAAAGCGTTTGATGGTATCTTCATCTATTTTCATCACCCCCATGGCACCATAAGGAGGCAGCTCACTTTTAAATCCCGAATCTAACGCGATAACTCGTTGTACAGCATTTATCCTTACCGCTCCAAAACGCTCAGTATACCTCGGACTCTCAATAAACATCTGCCCTCCACTAAAAAGAAGATAATATCAAAGTTAGCTATCTACCAAATAAATTATACACAAGATGACTCGAGTATTAAAATAAAACAAATGCCTTCTCGCGTAATAGTAGGTTTTTGATCATGTCAACTAAAACGACGGATATTATAGAAAAAGTGCTAACTTTACCAACCTATTCACAGGAACTAGGACTCAACTTAAACAAGGAAGAAGATAGATTCAAATGGTTCCTTGCCTCAATTCTGTTTGCTAAAAGGATTTCCTCCAAAACAGCCAAGAGAACTTTTCAAGAATTTGAAAGAGTGGGAGTTGTGACTCCTGAAAATATCATCGATGCTGGCTGGGATAAGCTGGTGGAGATATTAGATTCTGGGGGTTATGTGCGCTACGATTTCTCTACAGCATCCAACTTACTTAACATAGCTAACAAATTAAAGAAAAGGCATGGTTCACTACAGAATTTATATGACCAATCTTTAGATAGTAAAGACCTGGAGGAAAAATTGCTTGAATTCAAGGGTATTGGTCCAACAGCGGTTAATATTTTTCTCAGGGAACTAAAGGAGGTTTGGGAGAAGGCAAAACCATCCATCTCAGCACTTGCCAGGGAGGTTGCTTCCAATCTCGGGTTAAGGAATAAAGAGCTTGTGCTTCCTGGCATTGAATCCTCTTTGGTGAAGATAAATCTAGAATTCTGCAAAGGTAAAAAATGCTCTATTTGTCCGCTACAAGAAGAATGCCATAGCCCGATCAAAAGTTAACGCTTGGCTTTGAGAGAACTTCAGGGTACAATTAATCAGGTCGTTCAACAACAATAGCGAATCGTCTTTAGCAAAAATGCATGTGGGTGTATGCCGAGTACAGCTCCGCCTTCCAGAGAATCAATCCCTTAAGGGCAAACGTCGGGTAATTAAATCCATTACTACTCGGCTACACAATAAGTTTAATGTCTCTGTAGCCGAAGTGGATAATCAACATTCCTGGCAGCTAGCCACGCTGGGACTTGCCTGCGTTAGCACCCACAAAAGCCACAATGATGAAACTTTGTCTAACGCGATCAGGTTCATTACTCAAAACTACCCTGAATTGGAACTACTTAGCTCAAGAATAGAAACCTTCCCAGCTCCCTAAAGTGCTGATGGATGCTGTTGCTTTCCTGCATCACCTTAAGACACTTCCTATTTACAGGCAGCAACTGGTTCACATCGAGCATATTCCTTCGCAACGCGTTGTCTGCAGTGAGCTGGATACGCTGAACATCAAGCCTGCCCTTAAAGCCAGGCTCAAGTCGCTGGGCATATCTTCCCTTTACAGCCATCAAATAAAGGCGTTAAACCTCAGTCTTGCCGGAGAAAATGTAATAATAGCTACGCCCAGTGCCAGCGGGAAAACTTTGTGTTATCACCTAGCCACACTAGAGGCGCTTTTAACCAACAAAAATAGCTGCGCTCTTTACCTTTTCCCTACCAAAGCCCTAGCTCAAGACCAATTATCCAGCTTGCAGGAAATAGCTTGTCCCGAGTTCCTTTCCAATGGAGCCATAGCTACATTTGATGGTGATACGCCGCAAGCACAGAGAATGAGCATAAAAAAGCAAGCCAGGATAGTGCTCACTAACCCTGACATGCTCCACCTTGCCATTTTGCCAAATCACCAATCGTGGTCGAGGTTATTTCGCAACCTGAGCTACGTAGTCATCGACGAAGCACATGTTTACCGAGGTGTGTTCGGTTCCCATGCCGCCAATGTGCTGCGAAGATTGCGGCGCGTTTGCACCTTGTACAATTCCAGTCCTCGATTCATTTGTTGTTCCGCAACAATTGCCAATCCCAAAGAACATGCCCAAAATCTAGTTGGATTACCATTTCAGGTAATTTCTGAAGATGGCTCGCCTCATGGAAAGAAATATTTTGCCTTTTGGAATCCACCGATTATCGATGAAACTAAAAGCACCAGGCGTAGTCCCAACAGCGAGGCAGCCTTTCTTCTCAGTCAGCTCATTGCTAGCAATATCCGCAGCCTTATTTTCACGCGCACTCGCAAGCTAACCGAGCTTGTCTACATTTACACCCAGCAGCAACTACCATCTTCCCTTAGCTCGAAAATCAGTCCATACCGAGCAGGTTACCTTCCGGAGACAAGACGCCAAATTGAACGCCAATTCTTCAATGGCGAGCTCCTCGGTTTAGTAGCCACAACAGCTCTGGAATTGGGCATAGACATCGGTGATTTGGAGGCAACAGTGCTTACTGGCTACCCCGGCAGCATTGCCAGCGCCTGGCAGCAAGCAGGACGCAGTGGACGAACTACAGGCAGCTCTCTAAGCTTCCTCATTGGCCAAGATAACCCTCTTGACCAATACCTCATGCGGCATCCGGATTTCTTCTTCAGCAAGAACTTCGATAATGCCTTAATCAATCCCGAAAATCCGTACATCCTCGAACCTCATCTTCTATGCGCTGCCTGGGAAAAACCTCTGGATAGTGACGATAAAGACTTCTTCGGCAGTAACATTGAAATAGAAGTGGGCAGGCTAGTGCGAGAAGGCAAAATGAGGCAAGTCAAGAATAAATGGTATCTTTCTCCCACTGTCGCTTACCCCGCTCAAGATGTAAATATACGAGCGACATCGAAGAATAACTATACTGTGGTTGATATTTCACAAGGATGTATGTTAGAGACCGTAGAGGAAAGCGCTGCTTTTTCTCAAATACACCCTGGCGCTATTTACCTCCACCAGGGAGAGTCCTATTTAATCGTTGAACTTGATTTAAGCACCCGCACTGCTTTGGCAACGCCAACGCAAGTTGATTACTACACTCAAGCCAAGGAAATCACCGACCTGAGTGTTACAAGGATAACCAGAGAAAAAGAGCATAAAGGCATAAAAGTCTACCTAGGAAATGTGGATGTTACCACCACAGTAATTGGCTTTAAGAAAAAGAGGCAATTCACTGAAGAGGTTCTCGGCGAGGAGCCGCTTGCCTTACCACCACAGACTTTCTTTACTCAGTCCTTATGGTTTGATTTGCCGCAAAAGGCGATCAATAGGATAGCGGATGCTGGACTTGATTTCTATGGCGGACTGCATGCTTGTGAACACGCTTCCATAGGCATACTTCCTCTATTCGCCCTGTGTGACCGAAATGACATTGGCGGCGTCTCCACGTCTTTTCATCCTGATACCGGGAAGGCGCAGATTTTTATCTATGATGCCTATCCTGGAGGCATCGGCATTGCTGAGAAGGGATTTGAGATGATAACCGAGCTATGGCGAGCTACCTTAAGCTTGATTGAGGAATGCCCCTGCTCAGACGGGTGTCCATCTTGCATCCAATCGCCAAAGTGTGGCAACAACAACCAGCCACTGGATAAGAAGGCAGCTTTAATACTGCTTGAGGAACTGACTGCTTAACACGGCCCTAATTGCAACACTGTTGCATTTAAGCTTGCACCCCTATATAATATCGCCTATGGTTCAAGATTCAATACGAATTTTGCAGGCTCAGGGCTATAAAGTTACCAAGCCTCGGAGGCAGGTGCTTGAGATTCTCGAGGAGGCGCAAGAATCACTCGCACCTTATGACATACAAAGGCTTCTGCGCCGACAAGGCAAGCATCTAAACCATGTTACCATCTACCGCATACTTGAGCTATTCTGCCGCCTCAATCTGGCTCACAGGGTCTTGTCCAGTGGTGGATTTGTGAGGTGCAGCCTGGGTAAAAGGGAAGGGTGTCATCGGTTTGTGGTCTGTCGTCAGTGTGGAGCCATTCAGGAGTTTGCTGATAAGGGATTATGCCAGGAAGAAGACAGGTTTGCCGAAAGTCGTGGCTTTCACACTGAATCCCACCTCTCCGAGTCTTCTGGACTCTGCTCCGATTGCTATAGAAAACAGGTCAAACAAAACTTCATAGGTTGAGTTGGTTTCTGGAAATGCTCAAGCGAATAACAACTGAACTGAAGGAACATGCTCCCTTTACTGCCTTAGGGGCGCTCACCGGGATCATCATCATGGCTATAATAGTTCTTGCTGAGGTTCCGTCAGGCATTTCCCATACCGTTTTTTACACCTTGCACCCAATCCATATCGTGCTGAGCGCACTTGTGACCACGGCGATGTATGTGAGATACCGGCAAAGCAAAATTTGGGTAGCTGTTCTGGTTGGTTGGACCGGGTCAATTGGTATCGCTACGATAAGCGATGCCATAATTCCTTATCTGAGTGGAGGCTTACTTAATGTTCCAATGGAATTCCATGTGCCTTTTATCGAAACCACCCAAATGCCTGTTATTGGAATTGAAAAGTGGAAAATTGTAAATTCTGCGGCGCTGCTAGGCATTGCCATTGGTTATTGGAAGCAAATAACCAGAATCCCGCACTCTGGACATGTGTTATTAAGCACCTGGGCTTCGTTGTTTTACTTTGCTGCATTTGGGGTAGCCAATTGGATTCCTTTGCTGCCTTTTATATTTCTGTTTCTGTTCCTGGCAGTTTGGGTTCCTTGCTGCACAAGCGATATAGTGTATCCTCTCCTGCTCTTAGGGAGAGATTAAACAGCCACCTTAGCCCGAAAGGCCTTGGCCGACGAGAGATTCATAGACCAGAAAGCGATCATACTTGTGCTATTATATGGGCGGTGAGAGGTAGGAGCAATTGTTTACTATTAATATAGACCCTGTTGCCTTTACCATTGGTCCCCTTGCTGTAAGGTGGTACGGAATCATGGTTGCCCTGGCGGTCGTGACATTGCTGGCCATGGCCTCTCGGGAAGCAAAAAGGCTGGGCATTTCACAGGATACTATTTATAACCTCTTCCTCTGGGGCATTATTGGTGGCCTTATCGTATCCAGGCTGGTTCATGTTATTGACCATGTGGTAACTCATCCTGGAGAACCTATCCAGATTATAGGTTTCGCTGGTTTAAGCCTGTTGGGGGCTATTGGCGGAGCTTTGCTGGGAGTGTGGATTTACACCAGGGTGAGGAAGATTGCTTGGTCTAGCCTGGCAATTGTTGGTGATGCTGTCGCTGTTGGGGCTCCCGTGGCTCAGGCTATAGGCAGAATTGGCTGTGCCATAAATGGTTGCTGCTATGGTAAGCCTAGTTCTTTGCCCTGGGCAGTTATCTATACCCATCCCGTGAGCGAATGTGGCCTCCGGGGAATTCCGCTGCACCCAACACAAATTTACTTTCTGTTGTGGAATCTGGTGGTTTTTGCTGTGTTATGGCGAATGCGTGGGCGGTTCAAACCTCCAGGTGCCCTATTCCTTCTTTATCTTTGCC
>DAOUSX010000097.1 GCA_030627025.1 Dehalococcoidia bacterium | reverse complement strand
GATTAAAAGTCAGGTGCTCTACCAACTGAGCTAACGGCCCATATATTTAGGTTAGTTTAGCAAATCTCAAGTCTCAGTGCAACTTGCATGGATGGACTGAGGGTCTAATGTGCCACCATGGCACAAGGCTAGCAGGAATACTTAGAATGGATTAAAATAAACCCCGGTTTAGATTATAGTTAGGAGATAAGGTGAAGGTTACTATTGTCTATGACAACGAGGTGAGGCAACCAGGGCTAAAATCCGACTGGGGTTTTTCCTGCCTCATAGAAGCGCCAGATATACCTCAGGTTTTATTTGATACCGGCGCAAGTGGCTCCATATTACTACATAATATGAGTGAATTGGGACTTGCCCCGAGTGCTATCGGAATAGTGGTGCTCTCACACCCCCATATGGACCATGTTGGCGGTCTTTACGATTTCCTGCAGGTAAATAAGGAGGCTGAGATTTATCCTCCAGCATCGCTCGGGGAGACAATCCCAGGGAGAAAGGTGACCATAGTTAGAGAGCCTCGCCAAATTTGCCCGAATGTCTTTACCACCGGCGAGCTTAAGGGCATAGAGCAGTCTTTGGCAGTTAATACGGACAAAGGAATACTCGTGGTAGTAGGCTGCTCACATCCCGGTGTTGGGGATATCTTAGATGCTGCCTCAAGGTGGGGGAAGGTCTATGGCATAGTCGGTGGCTTCCATGGATTTCGCGACTTTAAGAGGTTAGAAGGCCTATCTTTGATATGCCCCTGTCATTGTACATCGTATAAGTCGGAGATAAAGCACCTCTTTCCAGAACAATGCATAGATTGCGGGGTGGGGGTCGTGCTCGAGCTATAATCAGCTAGCGTGGCATCGGATACCACACATGCCAGTGGCAGTTTCCTGTAATTGGGACAGGAAAGCGGAGGGTAACGGTAACAGGCATACCCTCTACTTCAGTCTCTCCATACAAAGTATCAGGAGAAATCTTATGGAAGTCCAGCAAGTCAAAGCCTACGGGCAGTGACAGCCATTTTTCAAAGCGGGCAGTATATTTGTCTCCCTTCTTGGAAATACCATTGTAGATGTGGCAAGTTACTTTAGTTGAGCCATTTGGTTCATCAAAGGAGATTTCGTAGTTTTGGGCGTATAGGTTGTATTCAGCCAGATTACTGTCGAAGCTTGACATAAAATCAGCTTCAAATTCGTCTTTGTTGGCAGAAAGCTCCGAGAACCTCTCTGCTGTCCAGAAAGACTGACGCTGGTAATGGAGTGTCTGCTCAGTAGCTTCTACTTCCACTATCCGCTTGATTTCCCCTGTGACTGGGGGAGGTTTCTCTTCTTCTGGGAGGGGAGAGGGTGCCTCGGTAGGGGCAGCACATCCTCCAACAATTATCACGGCAAACAGAACAATTCCCACACGCCAAAATTTTGTCTTGAATCTATTCGCCATGTCATCACCTTCTCTTGTGGAGTATTATAATGATTGAAATACCAGTAGTCTAGTGAATAAGCCCTCAGCAGCGGATACCCTCTGACTTGCCAATAATCTTTGCATTTGTCCTTGCATAGTGTAAGCTTTACTCATGACCGGCATTGGAAAGCGAGAATGTGTGAGTGAGCTGGGTTAACACAGCCATCTTGAGCGCTGCTGTGCTCGGCGCAGTGAATATTATTGATAGCCACCTCCTCTCTAGGCGGATGCCCGGTCTGAGGTCTTTCCTGCTTCCAGTGGGCATTATCACCCTTATCTATGGTTCGGTATTATTCGCCTTATTCCCTATTCCTGAGGGCACTAGCAAATTGACACTCCTGGTGGCTCTGGCTTCAGGCGTTCTCCGTTCCGCGGCTGTTACCCTTATGCTCTATACCCTGATGAGGGAGGAGGTGTCGCTGGTAATACCGGTGGTTCATACCTCCCCTGTCTTCGTAGCAATAATGGCTATGCCAATATTGGGCGAGAGCTTGGTTTACCTACAGTGGCTGGCGGTAGTTATTGTGGTGGCAGGGGCAGTAATGGTCTCAATAAGAAGGGGAACCACAGGCAAAGGCGCCTGGTTGGGGAAATCGTTCGTCCTCCTTATCAGTTCCAGCTTGCTCCTGGCAGCAGCTAACATAGCAAGCAAATATGCCCTGGCCTATATCTCCTTCTGGAATATGTACTGTCTGAGCGCATTCTGCATGGCTTTCTTTTTCTTACTGATATCATTAAGACCGAGCGTCTTTAAGGAGCTACACTGGATGCAGCACCAAGGCTGGGCAATCTCCTTGCTCATCTTTAACGAGACCCTGGTGGTCGTGGGGGCAGTGCTGTCCTTCTGGGCGATGGAGAGGGGACCGGTATCCCTAGTATCGACTATCCTCGGTACCCGCCCTATCTTTGTCTTCATGTTCGCTCTCATCCTGAGCCGTGTTTCCCCTATGTTTCTGGAATGGCATTGGACTAAAGCCATACTGGCGCTACGGCTCGCTGCCGTTGCTATGATTGTTGCTGGCGTAGCCATTATTCATTTGGTTTAAAACTGGAGCTAGACTCTTCCCCGTGTCCACTATATAATTTATAAAATTGAAATAAAAGAGGTGCAGAGATGGAGAAGCAATCCAAAGAAGTTATGATTGACCAGACAAGGTTATCTATAATCCAGGGAGACATCACCAAGCAGGTTACAGATGCCATAGTTAATGCTGCTAACCCGGGGTTGATGGGTGGAGGTGGTGTTGATGGCGCAATCCATCGAGGTGGAGGTCCAGCTATCTTGGAGGAATGTAAGCAGATTGTAGCTAAGCAGGGACATTTGCCCACAGGTAAGGCTGTCATCACCACTGGAGGAAATTTGAGGGCAAAACATGTGATTCACACCGTTGGTCCTATCTGGCAGGGTGGAAACATAAGTGAAGCTGCTCTCCTGGAAAGTGCCTACAGAGAGAGCCTGAAATTGGCAGCGGAACACAATCTAACCGGTGTTTCCTTTCCTTCAATAAGCACTGGTGCTTATGGCTATCCGGTGGCTGAGGCATCAAAGGTGGCTATTAAGGCGGTGGTTTCATTTCTCAGGGAGCGGGTCACCTCACTCAAGGAAGTGGTATTCGTACTCTTTGACCCCGGAACCTATGAAGCTTACTCCTCTGCCCTTGAGGAGGTGGTATGAGGATAGGAGTAGTCTCTGATACCCATGTGACTTCATTTGCCGAAGTTCCTGATAGGATATTGATTGCCTTGGCTGAGGTAGACCTGATAATCCATGCTGGGGATTTCGTTACCAAGGATGTGCTTGATGGTTTGAAGCGGCTGGGCGAAGTAAAAGCAGTGTGGGGTAATATGGATTCAGGCGAGCTTAAGCAGATTCTCCCGGAAAAGGAATTACTCTTGATAGGGGGAAAAAGGATTGGGATTACTCATGGCTGGGGTAGTCCCTATGGCATAGAGGATAGGGTAAGCAGGATGTTTGAGGATGTTGACGTTATTGTTTATGGTCATTCCCACCAGTCCAGGAACGAGATAAGGAAGAGCATTCTTTTCTTTAATCCGGGTCAGGCAAGAAATTCCTTTGGAATCTTAACGGTCGGCAAGGAGGTCAAAGGAGAAATAATAAACCTATAAATATCTTCAACCCTGGTATTGTTACTCTACTTCTATCTTGGTTCGGCGTTTCTTTTCTGCCTCTTCCATCCGCCCGATAGCGGCATCGATGAGGCTCCTCAATGTCAAGAGCATTTCTTTTCGCACTGCCTTGACATGACCTCTGGTCTCGTCGGGCAATATCTTAAATAGCGGGGGCTTGAAGCGCAAAACGAACTCTTCTCCGGGACGATGCTCCCATTCAATGCGTCCACCAGTCATTGCCCTCACCTCCAATCATTATTATACTGTTTGCTTTTCTCCCTGTCCACTCTCCTCCTCAAACCTGATGACCAGTTTTTGATTCTCAAATTTGGCTCGCTTCGCCTGGAGGTTTACCAGTGTTCGGGGCAGGATGATGTTTCGCTTGTAGCTTCCTATGCGGATTATCAGTTCATCGCCGCTCCTCATTAGACTGATTTCCTCCTTGCTGGTGTAGGGCAGGTCGAAACTCAGGATATAGCTGCCATCCTCCTTTTCGATATATTGGGCTTTTCCACGGTAGAAGAACTCGATGGGGTCATGCTCACCATAGAGTTTGTCCGCTACAGACCTGAGCATGTCCAGACCAACTACCTCCTGTTCCATGAGGGGGATGGTAAGGATAGGCAGAGGGGCAAAGCACTCTTCGATGGTATGGTAGTATTGCTCTTGATTTATTTTCCAGTAGTCGAAGTAATGGTCGGTCACACTTTCCGGTATAAAGCGATTGCAGATGACGAGGTCGGTGAAATAGCCATAGAGATTCAAGTAGGTGAAGGTGCGCTGGGTTTCCTTGATGACCATCTTCTCGGGATTGAGAACCAGTCGCACCGAGGTCTTCTCCGGGTCGGTGAGGAGGGTGCGCATGCTATCTAGCTGGGGAAAGAGGCTCTGGATAGAATCGAAGAACTCCTCATCGGGGACAGGCATACTGAGTAGAGATTTCAGCAAGGGGCGCGCTAGCTTGACAGCCTGGCGCTCGATGGGAAATAGCTTCTCCATCCACCAGGTAAATATCTCGGGGAAGCTGAGGAAACGCAGGGTTTCCCCCGTTGGTGCGCAATCTACCATGATGGTGTCATATTCGCCGCTCTCAGCATGGTCGATAATATACAGCAGGTTGGACAGCTCTTCCATGCCGGGGAGAACCGCCATTTCGTCAGCCATCATCTCCCCCAGACCCCGCCACGCCAGAATGGCGGAGACCCACTTCCAAATGGTGCTCCAGTGTTTATTGATGGTGGTGGTGAGCTCAGTTTCTTGTCCCCACAGGTTGGGGACTAACTGTGTTGGCTCTCCGCTAAGGGGCGTATCAAAGGAATCGGAGAGGCTGTGAGCGGTATCGGTGCTCATCACCAGAGTCCTGCGACCCATATCGGCAGAGCGGAGTGCTGACGCCGCAGCAATGGTGGTCTTGCCCACCCCTCCTTTACCGGTATAAAGGATAATTCGCAATCCCTTTCACCTCGCTGACCATTTGAGTATAGGGAGGAAGCTATACTCTGTCAAGGACACTACAACGGCTGTGAGCTTTGCTAAAAGGTATTGACAAATGCCCTCGATTGTGCTACCTTGACTTACCACGTAACTGGATATGAGACAGAAAAGCCTCTATAGGGTAGCGGTGGCGGTAGCTTTAACATTGGCTATCGTTG
>DAOUSX010000054.1 GCA_030627025.1 Dehalococcoidia bacterium | reverse complement strand
CACCATGAGACCAACTCCTGGTCTGCTCTGGCGAGGCAAGGCTTATCCTAATAGCGTCAAAATCACCAAAATCAGACATTTCTTTTTACACCTCGATTTCTTATTCCAGCTTTGAATCTTCCGAAGTGTCCACTGTAGAGAGGCTTGCCTGCTTCCTTCCTTCATTAAGCAACTCCACGGCAAGGCTTAAGCTACGCAGTTCCATAAACAGCACCTTACATGCTTCGGGGATGCCAGCATAGTGAAAATCTTCGCCTTTAACGATAGCCTCGTAGGCTTTAGAGCGACCAGCAATGTCATCCGATTTTATACTAAGCATTTCTTGAAGTGTATAAGCTGCACCGTGCCCTTCCAACGCCCACACCTCCATTTCCCCGAAGCGCTGACCTCCAAATCGAGCTTTCCCGCCTAAAGGTTGTTGGGTGACAAGCGAATATGGTCCGGTAGAGCGAGCATGCACCTTGTCTGAAACAAGGTGTATCAACTTCATCATATAAACAACACCAACAGTCACGGCCTGGTCAAAAGACTTCCCAGTTTGGCCATCTCTGAGCTCCATTTTCCCAAAGATAGGTGGATAAACTCTTCGCTCTTTGTAAGCCTTCTGCACTTCTTGTTCCAATTCATCCCCGCTCAAATCCCGAGAATTTATGTCTAAATCTTCGAGCCATAAACGCAAAGCAGCTTCTCTTGCCTTTCCTTTATGTTTCCCAGCGGTCATTTCCTCTATCTCTCCCCTATCAAGTCCTCGAGCAGTGAGCCAAGCATCAATTTTCTCAAAATCAGTTACACCGTCAGTTAAGCCATCTTGATATAGAGAGACAGCACCAGCTTTCCATGCTATCCAAGACATGGCTAAGTAATCTTCAATCCCAGCAATGTCAGCTCCATCAAAAATGGGGTTAACCGCTTTGAAGCCCAGGATGCGAGCTGCCCAGCCTAAATGAGCTTCCAAAACCTGCCCAATATTCATTCGAGATGGAACACCTAGAGGATTAAGGACAATATCTACAGGTGTGCCATCAGATAAGTAAGGCATATCTTCTTCAGGCAATATGATTGAAACAATGCCTTTATTGCCATGCCTGCCTGACACTTTATCGCCCACTGATATCTTGCGTTTCTGCGCAACCCATACCCATATAATCTTATTTACTCCGATTGGCATTTCAGCATGGCTACCACGAGAGAGTACCTTTACATCGATCACCTTCCCCGCTTCACCAGCCGGCACCCTAAGAGAACTATCCTTTACCTGGCGTGTCTTTTCCCCGAATATCGCTCGTAATAACTTCTCCTCCGCAGAAGGCTCAGTTTCACCCTTAGGGGTAATTTTCCCCACCAATATATCATTGGAGCTTACTTCAGCTCCTATCCGTATAATCCCTTGCTCATCAAGCTCGCTAAGGCTTTCTTCACTTACATTTGGTATGTCTCTGGTAATTTCTTCAGGACCAAGCTTCGTGTCACGCGCCTCAATTTCGTGTTTCTCTATATGAATAGAAGTGAAAACATCGTCTGTGACCAGCCTTTTACTAATAACAATGGCATCCTCAAAATTGTATCCTCGCCAACTCATAAAGGCACAAACAACATTTTGCCCCAAAGCAAGCTCCCCTCCCTCCATTGCACAACTATTAACGACTGACTGTCCTTTCTTAACCTTGTCACCCTTACTTACTACGGGACACTGGTTAATACACGTTCCTTGATTGGTTCTAACAAACTTATTCAACTTATAAACATGTTCTTTGTCTTTGTCTTCCTCATCCTTAATTATGATTTGCGAACTAGTGGCTGAAGTCACTACGCCATCACAGGGAGAAAATATTGCCTGCGCACTGTATTTAGCTACCTCTTTTTCCATACCTGTGGCTACTAAGGGGGCTTGGGGAAATAACAAAGGCACAGCTTGGCGTTGCATATTGCACCCCATTAAGGCACGATTGGCATCATCGTGTTCCAAAAACGGAATAAGAGAGGCAGCAACACTGAATATCTGCCTGGGAGAGACATCCATAAAATCTACCTTATCAACAAATTCCTTAAAATATTTGCTACCTTTCTTAACTTCCACCCTTTGCTGAATAAACTCACTCCTCCTATTAAGAGGAGCATTGGCCTGAGCAATGGCATATTGCTCCTCTTCATCGGCAGTCAAGCAAGTAACCTGCTCAGAAACAAAGGGGACTATTTGAACTGTTTGTATGGGGAGAGAGGCAAGCTTATCAGCGATTTCTTTAGTGATCAATGTACCTGAGTGGATTACAACCTTACCGCTATGGTCTGTCACATCTTCCCGTATTGTTCTTCCCAACAACTCATCTTCAATATTTGGAACCTCATGAATAACCTTACGGTAGGGGGTCTCTATAAAACCGTACTTATTGACCGAGGCGTAAGTAGCTAACGAACCAATGAGTCCGATGTTTGGTCCCTCCGGTGTCTCTATAGGACAAATACGGCCATAATGTGAATGATGCACATCTCGAACTTCAAAGCCAGCCTGCTCCCTCGATAACCCTCCAGGCCCCATGGCAGAGAGACGCCGTTTATGAGTCAGTTCAGCCAATGGATTAGTTTGATCCATGAATTGAGATAGCTGAGACCTGCCAAAGAACTCCTTCATAGTGGCTACTATCGGGCGAATGTTAATTAACGAGGCTGGAGTCGCTTCCTCAGGACCAAGAATGCTCATCCTTTCTCTGATAGCTTTCTCTAACCGCAGTAACCCAACCTGAAATTGCCTCTGTATTAGGGCACCTACTGTTTGTACCCGCCGATTGCCAAGGTGATCAATGTCATCAGGGATATCTTCACGCTTATTGATCAAGATAATGTGACGCACTATTCCCACCAGATCTTCGGGGGTCAAGCCAAGCTGGTCTTGAGAAAGGTTAAGTCCTAGTTTCTTATTAAGCTTGTAGCGACCTATTTTCCCCAAGCTATAACGCCGTGGATTGAACAAAAAGTTATTCAGCAATGATTGAGCACTCTCAAGGCTAGGGGGATCACCAGAAGAAAATTTACGGTAAATATCAACCAAGGCATCAGCTCTAGTCCTAATCAAAGGATCTTGCTCTATTGTGGAGCGAATGAATGAATGATCAGGCGAATTATCTACATCTCGGAATTGGTTAATTAGCTCTTCGTCAGTTTCAGAGCCTATAGCACGCAATAAAGTGGTGACAAGCATTTTCCTCTTCCCACCTAACCTTACTGAGATAACATTACTGCCGGAGGTCTCAAAATCAAGCCACGAGCCATGCTCAGCAACAAGCTTGGCAAAGCACAACTCACGCCCACTGGCAGGATCCCTTTGTAAAGTGAAATAAACGCCAGGAAAGCGGCTTAATTGGCTTACTACTACCCGTTCCACTCCAAAAATAATAAAAGTCCCTGTATTCGTCATTATCGGAAAATCGCCAAAGAATAACTCCTGCTGCTTAATTTCTCCCGTCTCTTTGACTATTAGCTGAACGGTGACATAAACAGGAGAAGAATAGGTTATACCTCGCGCAAGACACTCTTCAGCAGAGTGCTTTGGCTCATGGAACTCGTAACCACCGAAGTGCAGCTCTAATTTATTACGCGTATAGTCCAAGATAGGAGAAATTTCCTCAAAAAGCTCCTTCAAACCCTCTTCCTGGAACCAACGAAACGAATCAAACTGAACCCGAACAAGAGGAGAAACCTCAACAACCTCGGGAAGTTTAGCAAAGGACTTTGTTAAACTGTATCTAGGCATCGACAATAGAGCCACGATTGTTACTCCTTAAAATAAAATCCAAAAAGCTACCCTAAGGCATTCAAAGTGTTGTAATATATTTAGTGAGGGAATTTAGACCTGATAAAAATTGAAAGGCAAGAAGAAACATAAAACAATCTTATAGTTTAGCATCCTGAAAAATTTTTGTCAAGCCCCTACCCCGGAAAAACTATGGTTGAACACACAATAAAATTCGGCACAGATGGATGGAGAGGAATTATAGCCGAAGACTTTACCTTTAACAATGTGCGTATCTGCTCCCAAGGTATAGCTAATCACCTCACTAGAAACGGATTGAACCAAAGGGGACTGATCATTGGCTATGACACCCGTTTTGCCTCTGAAGACTTTGCTGCCGCCGTTGCCGAGGTGATTGCTGGCAACGGCATTAAAACCCACTTATGCCTTAAACCAACCCCCACACCAGTGATAAGCTACGCTGTTACCGCCACTAAAGCTGCTGGGGCTATTATCATCACCGCAAGCCACAATCCAGGACAGTGGAATGGATTCAAATACAGGTCAGAGGAGGGCGCCAGTGTTTCAGACGAGGTCATTAGCAAGATAGAAAAAGAAATTGCCTGTGTTGCCCGTAGCGGGGAAATCAAGAAAGTTGCACTGGCTAAGGCTCTAAAGAGAGGGATGATAGACTATCTAGACCCTCGCCCTGTCTACCTCGATCATCTAAAGCAGCTTATTGATGTCGAAGCTCTGCGTCACCAGAAGTTGAACATAATTGTCGACTCCATGTATGGGGCAGGAGCAGGATATTTTGAGACAATTCTCAAAGGCGGAAATGTGAAAATTACTGAAATTCATGCTGAAAGAAATCCTCTTTTCCCAAACATGCAACCTGAACCTATCGCCAAAAATTTAACCAGACTTTCTCAACTAATAGTCGCACAGAAGGCTGATATTGGGTTGGCTACCGATGGAGATGCTGACCGCATTGGTATCATAGATGAGAAGGGGACATTTTTGAACCAACATCAGGTCTTCGCTCTACTATGTCTTTATTTATTGGAAATTTGCGGTGAGCGAGGTGCTATGGTAAAGACACTGACCTCTACCAGCATGCTTTCCCGCCTCGGACAGATTTTCGGTGTTCCTGTCCACGAAACCCCCGTGGGATTCAAATATGTCGCTCCGCTAATGATACAAAAGAAAGCAATGATTGGCGGTGAGGAAAGCGGCGGCTATGGCTTTCGAGGGCATATTCCGGAGAGAGATGCTGTATTAGCTGGACTTTACTTCCTTGACTTCATGGTCAAAACAGGCAAGACACCTTCGCAACTACTCGATTATCTCTATAGTAAAGTTGGTCCTCATTACTACGACCGCGCCGACTTTCACATCCCTAAAAGCAAACGCCAAACAATTTTCAATCGGCTCGCTTCGCTTTCCGTGAATACCATAGCTGACACAAGAGTAAGCAAGATAGACACCACCGATGGTTTTCGCTTTCTCCTCGATGACGAATCATGGCTACTCATCAGATTTTCAGGCACGGAGCCATTGGTTCGCATTTATGCCGAAGCTGGAAGCCCTGAGAAAGTAACAAAACTACTGCAGGAAGGCAACAGGCTAGCAGGATTATGATAGACCTTGACGACTTGGAAATATACCAACACTATGACCCCGATGGGATGCGAAATCACCTCCACCGGCTGCCCCGGCAATTGCGAGAGGCATGGCAAAAAAGTAGCGAATTCACTTTGCCAGCCAATTTCGCCAGCATCGACAAGATAATCATTTGTGGCATGGGGGGATCAGGTATCGGCGGAGAACTGTTAAGAAAATTCGCCTCCAGTTCAGCCAAGCCGATTATCTTCGTTCATCGGGACTACGACTTACCAGCTTTTGTTGATTCCAAAACTTTGATTATTGCCTCCAGTTACTCAGGAAACACAGAGGAGACGTTGTCCAGCTTCACTCAAGCCATGGATAAAGATTGCCCCAAATTGGCCATTACCACTGGTGGCAAATTAAGGGATTTAGCACAAACAAGACGGATTCCAGTTTTCACCATAGATTATGTTTGTCAACCCAGAGCCGCCTTGGGTTATAGCTTTATACCCTTAATATCGCTGCTGGCAAGATTGGGATTCATAGAACGTAAGTCAGCCTGGATAGAGGAAGCAGTTCAAATGCTTGAAGCACTTCTAGACAAACTAGCGGAAAATGTACCTACCCCTCGTAATTCAGCCAAGCAGCTCGCTCAAAGGTTATTTGGCAAGCTGATAGTCATCTATGGCGCTGGTATACTCTCCCCGGTAGCGCAACGCTGGAAGGGACAATTCAACGAAAATAGCAAAACCTGGGCCTTTTATGAAACTTTCTCTGAACTCAATCACAATTCTGTAGTTGGTTATGAATTCCCCAAGGAAATGGCAGATAACACATATGTAATTTTGCTTCGCTCGCCATCCTTACACCCAAGAATCCTGGCCCGTTATCAAATAACCAGTGAAATTCTACAGAAAGCCAAAGTCAAGCACGAGATTATCGATAGCCAGGGCAAAGAGAAGCTGGCTCAAATGATGAGTCTTGTATTCCTCGGAGATTGGACAAGCTATTATTTAGCAATGCTGAATCAAGTTGACCCTACACCGGTGAAAACGATCTCTTATTTAAAAGAGCGGCTTGCTAGCATGAAGTAATTCAACTGGTGGCGGAGGGAGTGGGATTTGAACCCACGACCCCAATTTCTCAGGGTAACCGCTTAGCAGGCGGCCGCACTAGACCACTATGCGATCCCTCCCACTTTCGTGAACCCTAACTTATTATGCCATAAAGGAATTTAAACCAACAAACTCCCTTATTCTCGCAGCAATCTGATAAATTCCTCCCTTGTTAATCCAGCATCCCGAATTAAGGCTCTCAATAAGCCGCGCCCTAGCTCTTTGTGTCTAGGCACAGATAACCTATGCCCTGAGGGGTGCAATAAAATCATGTGGCTGCCCTCAGTGTGATCCCAGAGATATCCAACCTTGTGTGCTACTTTAACGAAGTCATCCCCGGACACTACGGGGAGGCGACCCAT
>DAOUSX010000071.1 GCA_030627025.1 Dehalococcoidia bacterium | reverse complement strand
GCCCTGGCTCCATTATGGTCATTTTCTCGAGGGTTTTTAGAGCAGCCTCTTTTGTCTCAAAATAACCCATGCTCATGAGGAAATCTATCAGTGCGTCTATGTTTTCAGGCTGTTTCCAGCCAAAGCCAACAAGGGCCGGAATACAATTTACGTCACCTTTTTCAATCCCCATAGACCATTTCCATCTTCGGGCGAGATTTGTTGCCTGGCACAGGGCGATCTTTATTCCCATGCTTGAAGGTGTCATTGTCTTTTCCGGAAATGCATCTCCCTTTTTCAGGAAATTCACACCCAAAGGAAATGTATCCAGCCTTAGATACCTATCCAATTGCTCCTCTTTTGCCTTCCATACATCTTGAGCCATAGCTACCTCCTTACTGTTTTTTGCCTTTTTGGCGCTCCATCTCCTCCAGTATTATCTCTGTAGCCAGCCTGGCAGCAGTACCAACAACCTTTGAACAATGCGCAGGCATCTTAGCCTCCATGGCTTTTTCCAGCTCTGATGGGTCATATAGATTAAAAGTCCTGCCCATAAGGCGGTTCTGGATATCATAGCACCGGCATGACCCATATTGCTCCACAAATCTATCATGAAGCTTCTTGACCATCATATATGACCTCATGGGCTTTAACATGTCAGAAAAGTCCTTCTTTTCCCTGCCAAAGAGGTAACTGATCGCCATTGCACCGCCAACCAGGGCAGCGCATGAGCCATCTCCCGTTAAGCCCAATCCGTCTGCAAGCCCACTTGCACTTCGGAACACATCATCATTTTCAATGCCCAAGGCATCGAAGATGCCAGCAATCGTAGTCTGGGCACACCCGGTACACTTCATCTCGTATTTGCGGGCAGACTCAAACGCCCTTTCTAACATGGCGTCCCGCGAGTTTTTCATAACCATCTCCTTCAATCAATAAACACTTACTATTTACCCAGCTTCGCTTCCAGCTCTTTTTGCCGCAAAGCCATGGTTACATCGCCGCGAGTCCTCTCGATGATGCCCCGAATGGCATCCGTGGTCCGCCTCAAACCATGAGTGATAATTTCAGTGAAATCCATAGTCATCAATGTGCCATAAATGTCATCCATGGCACCGAGCAAATCCTCGCAGCGAGAGAAATCCCCTCTCCTCATGCTATCCAGCAAATAGCGTCTTAATTCACCCACCGCTTCGCCAAGCCCATTGAGATAGGCGGCGTAATCAACGCCTATTGCCTCAGGTTTGGGGAGCTCTTTCCCAACGATCAAAGCGAAGGTGATGCTCCCTTCGGCGAATTCCTTCTGGGCATCATGAACGAATCCTGAATGAAGCAAACCGGGATGGTCATTGAGGCTATCATTTATCTCCTGAACCAATTTGTAAGTTGAGTCAAGAATTTGTCTCGCCTTATCCTGCTCCTGACGATGAACAGCCCTTATAGCATTGGCACTGTTGCGAACCACCTGACGGCAAAGCGGCAAAGCTTTCTCCCTGGCTTCGTCCTCAGCGACGAAATAGGCACGGATTTCCTCAGCGATAGCTTTCAGCTCCTCCCCTAACCCTGGCATTTTCTCTTTGCCTTCCTTATCTCGCTAACCAACCCTTTGGTGGCTTTTTTGACGTCTGGCTTGCTTAACACAGCACTAATCACAGCAACACAATCAGCACCAGCAGCAATTACCTCACCAATATTGCGTTCATCAATGCCGCCGATAGCCACCACTGGTGAGGATACTGCCTCCCTCACCTGCTTGAGCATATCCAGGCCGACGACAATAGCCCCTTCTTTACTCTCCGTAGGGAACATCGAGCCCACAGAAATGTAATCCGCCCCTTCATCCCCCACCTCAATTGCCCGTGATACCGTGGTAACCGAGCTACCAATTATTTTAGCCATCGGCAATTCTCTCCTGGCAACATGAACCGGCAGATCTCCGTAGCCGATGTGGAGACCATCAGCATCAACTGCCAGTGCTAAATCCAAATAGTCATTGATGATAAACAAAATCCCCGCCTTCAGGCATAGCTTCCTAAGCTTCTCAGCAACGGGCAATAGTTCCACCATACTCCTTTGCTTGTCACGAAGCTGGATAACCTTGGCCCCTCCCTGAATAACCTCTCGCACTACCTCCAATTCATCCCTGCCACCCAGAACTTGCCTATCGACGATAACATAAAGGCCAGTCAACTCCTTCAGCTTATCCTGCCGCGTTAGTCTGGAAACCATCTCCTTTTCCACCGAATAAAGGCAGAACC
The DNA here is from genome assembly GCA_030627025.1 of Dehalococcoidia bacterium. Classification (GTDB taxonomy): domain Bacteria; phylum Chloroflexota; class Dehalococcoidia; order GIF9; family AB-539-J10; genus CG2-30-46-19. Next base: position 3,888 of record DAOUSX010000071.1, on the reverse strand, counting down.
TCACCTTCTCAAACCTGGTAGCATCCAGCTTGGAGCTCAGTTCATCCAGCTTGGCCAACTCCTCCAATACTCGCTGCGATTCCTCCACCCTGTTGGCATTGGCTTCGACCAGGCTAACTAAATCAGGGTAGGACTGCTTGTTGAGATTGCTTCGCCTTCGGCTCGCAATGACAGAGGGAGGGCTGGCAACGACAGAGGGGCGGCTGGCAACGACATTTTCTCTGCCGACATCGTGTTCCGAGTCCCTTCCCTCAAGAAGAATTATGCCCAGAGACTCACCAACCTCAGTAAGACTATGACGAGTGGCTCTTAACTGCTGGCTCAATGTAGCGTCATTAAGAACGAAGCGGGCAACATCTTCCAGAACACGCAGCCCTTCAACGGAACGGTTGAGGTTGGCATCAACTATACGAAGCAGTTGGTGAGGCACTTTGTAAATCCTTCAGAGGCTCAGGCATCACACCCTCTCTAGCTGCCTGTATTTCCTCTTTAAGCTGGGAAGGCATCTCTTCGCCCATCTCCTTAAATTTCTTCTCCGCCCAACGCCCGATGTTGCGTGGGTCTTTGTAATAATCATCGCTGAGATGCGCTGCTGGTCCGCCACTCTCCTCCCATACAGTTTGCAATGACTTATGGTAGGCGAAGCTTGATACAGCACGGGATAAATTAGCGCTTCCGCAAAAGCGACAGGTGGCCGAAACAGGCTCCGAGATACTCCTCACCAGAACGCTCGTCTTTCCACGACAATCATGGCAGATAAACTCATAGATTGGCACCTTGCCTCCTTGCTAATCCCCTTCCGTCTCTGATGACTCGGATAGGCCCATTACCTCTTTCCTCTTTTGCTCAATCTGCTCACTGGGCCATTCCCCACTCTCCATTCTTTCAGTCATCTCCTCATAATCTGGAGGAGGCTTCTCGCCTCCAGTCATTCTCTTGTTCCACTCAGCCAAAGCCCTAGGGTCATTCTGCAGCATGCCTTTGGTCAAGTTTCTGTCGGAAAGTATATCGTCATAAACATCCTTGTAGGTTTTATGCATGGCAAAAGTGGAGAATGTCCGTTTAAGTTCACCCCCGCAGTGAGGGCAGGCAGGGGCATCAGGCGAAAAATTGTGCCGAAATAAGCTAACCTTGCGGTGGCAGGAATTACAACGATATTCGTAAATTGGCATATCTAATCAATAAAGATTTTATCACATTGCCCTCAAAAGCCAAATCATATGAACGAGTACAGGGTCTTGCAATATAGAACATTGTGGTATACAATATTTGTGTTGGAGTTGGTTCTAGGTCATTACATACCGGGTTAAATTCCGCTGGGTTTATTCAAGGTGCTGAGTGGGCTTAACTCTAGCCAACAATTTAATAGAGAGGAGGTCATCCAGTGGGTTATGTAGACAAAACGCTCGAGTGCGCTGATTGCGGCGCGACTTTCACTTTCACCGCTGAGGAACAAGAGTTCTTTGCCACTAAAGGCTATGCTCATGAGCCCAAGCGTTGCCCAACGTGCCGCAAAGCAAGGAAATCCCAGCGTTACAGAAGCGACTTCGGCTTTAGACGCGAGATGTTCCCTGCGGTGTGTGCCCAGTGTGGTAAAGACACAGAAGTGCCGTTCCAGCCCCGTGAAGGTAGACCGGTATATTGCAGCGAGTGCTACAACGAGCTTAAAACAAATAAGCAACTTGACTAGCAAGCAGTGGGCAGAGGGTAAGCCCGATTCCTAGTAATCATCGCTGAGAAGATGGACATTGCCAACTCTTATGCTTTTTAATCCCTGTGTTTTTGCTTCCGCCAGGCATTCCTCAGCGTGATGCCTAGAAGTGGTAGGCAAATCCCTCATCATAAAGTGGGGATAAAAGGCAAGAAGTGAGTAAGGGATATCAGGATTAAGGGAGGAAATGAACCGGGAAAGCCGGGAAATTTCCTCCCGGTCTATATATCCCGGGACGAGTAAAGTGCTTGCTATCAAGAATGGAGGCGAAGGTCTCTTCCGAGCATATTCTGCCAGGAGCTGAAAGTTATCCAGGGTTCTTTTGTTGCTTACACCACAAAGAGCAATATGTAATCCTTCATCCCAGGCTTTGAGGTCAACCTTAATACAGCCACCGGAATTTAAAGCAATTTCGGCAGCCTGTTTCAATAGAGCGGGACGCATTGAGCCATTGGTCTCCCAGCAGACGCGAAGGATTCTGCCTTTGTTCCTCTCCAGAGCCAGCCGGGCAACACGGATTGAATGCGGCAACTGCGGTGTGGGGTCACCACCAAAGTAACAAATGCATGAAGTGTGCTCATCAACAGCATCAGCAAGCATTGAAGCAGTAATATTGGACTCCCGTAACGCTAAGTCACGATAGTGCCAGTTCTGGCAAAATAAGCAATCGAAGGAGCAGGCATGATAAAACACGGCAAGGTTTTTGTAGCCATATTCAGGTCCACTGCAATAAGCAAAATGAGGATAGCCAGCTCCAGTGCCACCGGGGCAAACCCAGTCTGCTACACAGTTGGTCGGCAAGGAATCATGATACCAACTAACATTAGCTCTATTTGCCGTAGCACCCTTGAGCCTGTTTCCTTCATTATAGCGGAGCCCACAATAGCTCCTGCCGTTTGGGGGTAGTCGGCATTCGTTTACGCAAATATGGCATTGAGGACCGGTTTCGCTTCTAGGGGGATGAATGGGGAGGTTGAATTGGCTTCGCGACTTGCGGTGAGCTTCCTCTATCTCAGGCAGTACTGCAGCGAAGTCCTCCCGAATACAATCCACACATATTCCCAATATTCGGGAAATAAGGGGGGATTCTTTGCCACAATTTCTGCATCTAGATAACAACGGCTATCTTCGTCTCAGTCCTATAGCAATCAATACAAAATACATCAATTGAGCTAATGCCATGAAGAAAGAAGCTACATAGGTTAGAGCTGCCGCAGAAAGGACAGCCCTGGCACCACCATATTCCTCAACGGAGACCAAACCACTGCCACGCAGCATATGGAGGGCTCTACTGCTGGCATTAAACTCCACAGGAAGAGTAACTAAGGAGAAAAGAACCGCTAGGGCAAACAGGAAAAACATCTCTCACGCCTCCGCCAAATATTATTAACTTAAATAAAAATCGAGTCAAATAAGCCAGCACCCTCAACCCAGAACTGAGCCGACAAAGCTTCTTTGTCCTCTCAGAAACTCAGCGATTGACATTTCCTTCCTTCCCTCCAGTTGCACTCTATCAAGCCCCAAGACACCGTGCCCGGTGATCACACCTGCTTCAGGTGACGAAGGCAAAGCCACCACCTCCCCCACCTTTCCTGGAGTTATACCCTCCAGAGGGATAGCGCTGTGGATCTTAATCCTTTTGCCGCGCCACCAGCTATAGCAAACTGGCCATGGGTTATAAGCCCTTACCCTTCGCCAGATTTCCACAGCAGGAAGATGCCAGTCTATTTCCCCATCCCCGCTGGTTATCAGCTTGGTGAAAGTAGCTCCGTTTTCCTCCTGAGGTTGTGGCTTAATCTTGCCCTCAAGCCACTCAGGCAAAATATCCACCAGAAGAGCGGCTCCCAGTTGAGCTAGTTTATCAGTGAGTGAGCCAGTGGTGTCTTCAGACAAGATAGGCATTTCCCGCTGAGCCAAAATAGGGCCGCTATCCAATCCGGCATCCAATAACATGATGGTGACACCGGTAATTTCATCCCCATCAAGAATAGCATTAACCACAGGGGAGGGTCCGCGATGACGGGGCAACAATGAAGGGTGCACATTAAGACAACCAAACTGGGGCAGGGATAACACCTCGGGAGGGAGAATGAGACCAAAAGCGGCAACCACGATGAAATCGGGACAGAAGCGACTCAATTCCCGTACTGCCTGGGGAGACTTAAATGTCTTTGGTT
>DAOUSX010000125.1 GCA_030627025.1 Dehalococcoidia bacterium | reverse complement strand
GCACTACATTTCTAAACTTTGCTCTGTCATTTTGCATTTTGATTTTTGAGTTTTGACTTTCTTTGAGGTGTCACCTATCTATCTGAAGTGCATCAGGAGGGAGAACCAGGGAAGAGGTGTGTGGTTAGCTATAAATTATCTACTTACATTCAGGAGGGTGAGCACGTCTGCCAGGGGTAGAGTATTCACTATATGTTGAGGCTCACACCAGGCGCGCCGCGCCATGCCGACTCCAAACCTCATAAAATCAAGGTGGGAGACATCGTGGGCATCGGTCTCGATAGCAAGCTTCACACCCAGTTCTCTAGCCCTGGAGGCATGAATATCATTCAAATCAAGTCTGTCGGGCATGGCATTTATCTCCATGATTTTGTTGTTCTTGGCAGCGGTGCGAAAAACCGCTTCCAGGTCAATGGCTATAGGTTCACGCTCGCCCAGAAGACGACAGGTAGGATGGGCAATGATGTCGACATTGGGATCCTCTACAGCGCTTAGGACTCTCTGGGTCATTTTTCCCTCGTTTTGGTTCATTGCTGAATGCACCGCAGCGATAACTACATCCAACTTTGCTAAAATTTCGTGGGGCAAATCCAGAGTCCCGTCTGCTCGGATATCAACCTCGATACCACTGAACACTTGAATGCCGTCTATGTATTCATCGACCTTTTTGATTTCCTCAATCTGTTTCCTTAGCCGTTCAACATCAAGCCCGTGGGCGATGCCGCGCCCACCAGAATGCTCGGTGATGGCAATATACTGATACCCTAATTTTTTAGCCGCTAGAGCCATTTCCTTGATGGAGCTATGCCCGTCACTCCAAACGGTATGCATGTGGAGGTCTCCCTTTATATCGGACACCTCTACAAGCCTGGGGATGGCTCCCCGTTCAGCCTTTTCCACCTCGCCTTGATCTTCTCTAAGCTCGGGGGGAATATACTGCATCCCCAGTCGGTGATAAAAATTCTGTTCATCAGCAAATTTCTCCAGCTTATCTGTGGCAATATCGGTGATGCCATATTCGCTCAATTTTAATCCTTGCCTTCGACCTCGTTCCCTTAAAGAGATATTATGTTGTTTACTTCCCGTGAAATATTGAAGCAGTGACCCAAAAGCCTCGTGTTCCACCAATCTTAAGTCGACTTGCAAACCACCGGAGACAATGGCGCTTGATTTAGTGGGTCCCTGGACTAAAACCTGCCCCACAATAGGTAACGAGACGAAGGTATCCATAACTTTCTGGGGGTTATCGACGGTGCCCATAAGGTCAATGTCGCCCAATGTTTCTCGAAAGCGGCGCAGACTTCCAGCGTAAGTCAGGTTTCTCACCCCAGGGACAGAGTTGAGAGCACTGAGTATTTCTTCGACGATAGGCAAAGCTTCCCCGATAGAGATGCGTTGGTCCTTGCGGCGGGAGGCCTCGACTTGCTGGAGGATATTATTGGCGGTCTTTTCACCAAGACGAAACAGCGTGGCCACTCGCCCATTCTTTATCGCTTGCTCCAGGCTATCTGCTGAGGTTATCCCCAGTTCAGAGCAGAGTTTGTTAGCTGTCTTAGGTCCAATCCCGGGTATATCAAGGAGATTAGTTATCCCTTCGGGGAACTCTGCTTTAAGTTTCTCATAGTATTCCAGCTTTCCCGTCTTCACCAGTTCAGTGGTCTTTTTGGCTATTGCATCTCCTACCCCGGGGATACTCTTCAAGTCCTCCCCTTCATCAATCATAATTCTTATTTCCTTGGGATAGTGCTCAATAGCGCGAACTACCTTCTGGTAAGCACGAATCTTAAACTGGTTCTCACCTTTAAGCTCGAGAAGGTCTGCTATATCACTGAATACTTTGGCAATAGCGGTGTTTCTCACTGGTTCTTAATCTTTTCCCTTATCCATTCCCAATCAGGATTTCTATGGTCGAAGAACGACTTGAAGTTATCCTTCAGCCACTCGTAATAATCGTCCTCTACATACTGGCAAAAAGCTTCTACAAGCTGTTCCTTGGAAATATCCTCGGGAATTTCTATACCCTCAAGTTTACAATCCAGGAATTCTTCAACTACATCTCTATCAAGCATTGTTAGCCTCCCATCAGCATACTTGTTTACTTCGCGAAAACTATATGCCAAGTTCCCTTTCGAGGTCCAAGTAGGCTCTTTTACGTTCATAAAGTTCTTCCACTTTATCTAACTCGATAAGTTTTATTTGGGTACTGATCTCGTGAAAGGTTCCTGAGAGCAAATTGTCCGCTTTATCAAGATCTGCTTGGGGCGCCACTAAATAAATGTGGCTGTTCCATAAGTCAAAAGCATGTTTTAGCTTAGCAAGAGCATGATAGACGTCTCCGCCTACTTGAACTTCAAAAACATAGGTTGGCACAGAGAGCTCGACCCTCCTCCAAACAACATCGAGCCTCCCTATATCGAATGAATACTCTGGATCAGCGATGAATTTTTGGAGTCTTCCTATTTCCACAAGAATTTCCTTGAGCTTATCGTGGGAGGGTAGGGACTCTTTTGTTTTTCCTAAGGTGCTCACAAGCTCAGGCGTTGTTTCACTAATCTGAGGAAGCTCAATAGCTTCTGTAGTGTATTTTGCTGACCTTAAGGAGGAAAGTAGTTTCTTAGCCACCTGCTGACTAATTGGCTGGAAGCCCGCTCGAGGCCAGAGTAGCTTTGAAACCAACTTGGTACTAGCCCATTTATTTGGAGGTAAGCATGATTCTACGTCAAATTCAAAGCGTAGAGGCCAGATGAGTTTATGTTCGTGCAATTCTTGAGGCCATAGAGGTCGGTTTTGTTTAAACTTGGTACGAAGAACGCCATACCCAATAATCCCTCCTACGGGTTGGGTGGCATAAAAGAGCAGTACATCACCTTCGTTAAGCCTTTCCCATAAAGGACGTTGCCTTTCTTTAAGACCCCATATGTTTCCGCTCTTAAAAGCAACTTCCCAGTTTTGGGGTTTGCCTACCACTAGCCAATAATTCATTATCTATTTCTCCTCAAAGTCATCCCAGCAATCAAGGTGGCAAGCATAGCGAACACAAGACCCTTCGAAAGTTAGCTCATCACCTGATTCGGTAATATTGCCTTCCGCTATAATGAGTATGGGTTCCCGTTCTTTCATTGCCTCTCCGCATTTATCACAAGTGGTAACACCCAAACGGGCTTTCATCATATTGGCCTCCCTATTGCTGCGCATAATTTTACTGCTTCACATTGCGCCTTCGGCGAGATTCTTCAATTAGGGCTGAAATATCAAAGTTTGTTCCTGTTCTAGCTTTGATTTTCTTCTGTAATGCTTCGGCGTGCTGGATAAAATTTGAGTTTCGGGCAGGCTTTTGGTTCTTCATTTTATAAATTCCTTCCGCAGCAATGTTTGTATTTCTTTCCTGAACCGCAGGGGCAAGCGTTACACTGGCGCTACTTCTATCACACCACTTTTAATATTTCTAAGTCAATTTTTTGAGCTATTAAATCAAAATGTTGGTCACGATGGAGAAGCGAGGCGTTATTTTCTATGGCGAGGAGAGCAATATAGGTATCCACTAAAGGAACAGCAATCCCTTTCCGGAACAAATCAAAGGAAAAGCGAGCTAACCGCCCCCAGAAGTTTTCTTCCACCGGAAGGTAGGTTAAACCATTTAATAATTCGTCAAGCCTCTCGTATTCTTTCTGAGACTTTGTTCCTCTTAATATCTCTACTTTTATAATTCCAGGGAGAAGTACTTTCCCCTCAGTTATTAACCGCTTAACTGCCTCTTTTAACTTAATATCACCTTTGGGGTGAAAAGATTCTACCCAAGCAGAAGTATCCACTATTACCCTAGTCATCAACCCTCATCCTCGCCAGTTCTTCTACAGTAGACCCATAGTCATAGTTGCCAATGAGAGAAGCGAGTTTCTCCCTCCTTTTCAAATTGAGATAAGTTTCTATAGCCGTTATAATGGCTTCCCTTTTTGTTTTGGCATTTGTCTCCTTTAGTAAATCTCTTATCAGATGCTCTTGTATATCTATAAGTGTCCTCATTACAAAGCTCCTTTATATATCATTCAGGTCAAGAATAATATATCATAATCGATAAGAAGTAGCAACAAATTTGCTAATTTTGCATTTTAGGGCAGTACGGGACTAAAGCCACCGCACCTATAGAACCCACCCACTACACTACCTCCCGCAGCAATATTTATATTTCTTGCCCGAACCACAAGGGCAGGGGTCATTGCATCCCTCATTGAACTCTCATTACCCTCGATAAATTTCCCTACGGTGACCGACACGCAGCACTAT
>DAOUSX010000037.1 GCA_030627025.1 Dehalococcoidia bacterium | reverse complement strand
AGTCTATCATGAGGGCTTTAGCTACTACTCCCGAAAGTCTGCTAGATTTATTTCGGCATCTTTACTCCTGGGAGGTAGTGACTCAGGCTATTCCGCTAGATAGCCATTTCCTGTGGCTTAATTTAGGATTGCCTGACAGCTATATGATTCTAGCCGTTATAGTGGGTGGCTCAATGTGGGTACAACAGAAGATGGTAACTGCTCCCACGGTTGATCCGAGGCAGAAGTCGATGAATAGCATGATGCAGTTAATGATGCCATTTATGTTTGCGCTGTTTACCTTGATGTTTCCCAGCGGTTTGGCTCTTTTTTGGGCAGTTTCCAACGTGATTGGCATTGGAATTCAGTATTTAGTTACCGGGTGGGGGTACATAGGCCGTGGTGCTTTGCCTAAGTTGCCATTAGGGCGGTAAACTAAAGCAGCATCATCAAAACAGTCTTAAGGCAATTCAATACTGTGGTGAATTACTCAAAGGGGAGGTTAAAATATGGAGGAGCTGGAGATAGTTGCAGGCACGGTTGAGGAAGCGCTGGAGGAAGCGGAAAGGCGACTTGAGATGAAGCGAGGCCAATTTGAAGTACAGGTTGTTAATGAAGGGAAGTCAGGGATTCTCGGTATAGGAGCTGAAGAGGCTGTAATCAGGGTGAAGCTTTTACCTCCACCGGAGGAGGATTTAGTTGAGATAGCCAAAGAGATTCTGGATAAGTTGCTTGATTTATTAGAGGTAACAGCTGAGGTTGAAGTTCTGCCTGACCAAATACCGGTGACTTTTAATATCACAGGCGATGATTTGGGTATTTTGATTGGACGTCATGGGCAAACTATAGCCTCTTTGGAGTACATTGTTAAACTCATAGTAGCTGGGCGATTAGAGAGTTGGCAGCCATTTTCTATCGATGTTGGTGGATACAGGGAACGGCGCCGTAGCTCACTTCAGGAATTAGCGTTGCACTTGGCGGAACAGGTTAAATTAAGACAGCGTGCTATAACTTTGGAGTCAATGCCTGCTAGTGAACGGCGCATCATCCACCTCACCTTGGCTGAGCATCCTGAAGTGGTAACTCATAGTATAGGTGTCGGTGAGAATAGGAAAGTAGTTATTTCACCTAAACAGGGCTAAGTTGTGTTCAAGAAGGTCAATAGCAAAATAGACTTCCCTCAACTGGAAAAAGATATTCTCCGTTATTGGAGGGAACACAACATCTTTGACAAAAGTGTCGAGACGAGGGAAGGGTCGAGGAGGTACGTCTTTTATGAAGGTCCACCTACCGCTAATGGCAGCCCGGGAATCCATCATGTGCTTTCCCGTCTATTTAAAGATGTTGTCTGCCGGTATAAAACGATGAAAGGTTATTACGTGCCACGCAAGGCTGGATGGGATACCCATGGTCTGCCTGTGGAGTTGGAGGTGGAGAATACCCTTGGATTTACCAGCAAGGCTCAAATTGAGGAATATGGGATAGCCCGGTTTAACCAGAAGTGTCGGGAAAGCGTTTCCAAGTATATCAAGGAATGGGAGGCAATGACTGAGCGTATTGGTTATTGGCTGGATATGGAGAATCCCTATATGACGCTGGATAATGGCTATATTGAATCCTGCTGGTGGGCGATAAAGCAACTGTGGGACAAAGGGCTTATTTATCAGGGATACAAGGTAACGCCGCATTGTCCCCGGTGTGGGACATCTCTTAGCTCTCACGAAGTAGCTTTGGGCTACGAGGAGGTTGATGACCCTTCGGTCTACATAAAGTTCAAGCTTACGCCGAGTTCAGTGGCGACGACACCCCTTGAGCCTCTTTTCAGTAACTTCCAGCGCAAGCCCGCCTACTTGTTAGCGTGGACAACTACTCCGTGGACACTCCCTGGGAATACTGCCCTGGCGGTAGCACCAGATGCTGAATATTCAGTAATGGAGGGAGAGGATAACTACCTTATCATGGCTTCGATCCTTGTGGGTAAGGTAGGGTTTGAGGGCTATCGTGAGGTAGATAGGGTCAAGGGGGCAGACATCGCAGGCGTGCAAAAAGGGTTGAGATACGAACCGCTATTCAATCCACATGAATATGGTGTAGAAAGGGGACGGTTTAGGCAGTATTACGAAGAGGCAGGTACATCGCGTGTGGCTCTTGAAATTCAGCCAGAGGACAAGGATTTATCCTTCCCGGTCATCGATGCTGACTTCGTCTCCCTGGACGAGGGCACCGGCATCGTCCATAGTGCACCGGCTTTTGGCGAGGTGGACTTCGAAGCAGGTGAGGATAATGGCCTCGATTTCGTGCGAGATTATGTTGATTTGCAGGGTATCATACAGGGCACCTATCCCTTCGCTGGCAAGTTTGTGAAAGACGCCGACCCTCTTATCCTTGAAAACCTTAAATCTCGCGGTTTGCTCTATCGCAGTGACAGAGTTGTTCATACCTACCCATTTTGCTGGCGATGTGAATCTCCTCTTCTTTATTACGCCAAAGAAGCGTGGTACATCAAAACAACGGCGGTAAAAGATAGGCTTACTGGTGGTAATGATGAGATAAACTGGTATCCTGAGTATATCAAGTATGGTCGGTTCGGTGATTGGCTGGAAAACAACGTCGATTGGGCTATCTCCAGGGAACGCTATTGGGGGACGCCGTTAAATATCTGGCGATGTGAATCCTGTGGTAATCCTGACTGCGTAGGTAGCGTTGAGGAACTAAAAACAAGGTCAAAACTGACAACTGACAGCTATCAGCAGACAGCTTTGAGTGATTTGCATCGTCCTTATGTAGATGAAATCACTTTTGCTTGTCCTGGATGCAACGGTGTAATGCGGCGCGTTCCTGAGGTAATTGACTGTTGGTTTGATTCCGGGGCTATGCCTATAGCCCAATGGCATTATCCTTTTGAGGATAAGGAGCAATTTGAACAGAATTTCCCTGCTGATTTTATTTGTGAAGCCATTGACCAAACCCGTGGTTGGTTTTATAGCTTACATGCTATATCCACGTTGCTGTTCGACCGCCCTTGTTTCAAGAATGTTGTCTGTTTAGGGCACATCGTGGATGCTCAGGGTGAAAAGATGAGCAAGTCTAAGAATAATGTCGTTGACCCGTGGATGGTGGTGGACAACTATGGTGCTGATGTGCTTCGTTGGCACTTACTTACCGCAGCGCCCGGAGAAAACGTCCATCGTTTTTCCACGCAAATGGTAGCTGAGACAATGCGGGGAGATTTGCTTACTTTGTGGAATATCTATTCCTTTTTTGTTCTTTACGCTAATATTGACCATTTTGTTCCTCAGGAGGGGGAAAAGAATCTGTCTTTTTCTCACCTGGATAACTGGATTATCTCGGAGCTCAATCGGCTTATCGCTGATGTGACCAAGGCGTCAGATAATTATGACTTTACTTCAGCGGCACGTAGAGCCGGGAATTTTGTGGACGAGCTTTCCAACTGGTATGTAAGGAGGGGCAGGCGACGATTTTGGAAAAGCGAAGAAGATGCTGATAAGTTAGCTGCTTATAACACCCTATACCAGTGCCTGGTAACCTTATCGAAGCTGTTAGCTCCGCTTGTCCCCTTCATTGCTGAGGAAATTTACCGAAACCTGATTTGTTCTACAGATCAGCAAGCTCCCGAAAGTGTGCATCTGACTGATTTCCCATTAGCAAATGAAGCTAAAATTGATGACAGGTTAGACGGTGAAGTTAGATTAGCAATGAAAATAGCCAGTCTAGGCAGAGCGGCGCGAGCCAAAGCGGGCATCAAGGTGCGGCAACCATTGGCTAAAGCAATTATTACATTAACGCAGGAAAGCGAAAGGGGTGCTTTGCAGAAGTCTGCCGCTGATGTCATGGATGAGATAAATGTTAAGGAACTGGAGTTTGTTAAGGACACGCTCTCGGAAGACATGCCTTACCATGCTGTGGCTAATGATGGAAAATATTGGGTAGCTATAGATGCAAGGTTATCTCCCCAGCTTGAAGATGAAGGAGCAAGCAGGGAAATCGTGCGTCATATCCAGACTATGCGTCGTGCTGCCGGATTTGATGTTGCCGACCATATTGCTACCTATTATCAAGGAGAAGAAGATATTACCAGGGTGATGAAGGATTTTGCTGGCTATATCAAGCAAGAGACCTTATCTATGGAGCTTACTGAGGGTTTACCGCCTGAAGGTGCTTATGCTGAAAAGCATCGGGTTTCAAATAGTGATGTTTTGTTGGCCGTTAGTAAAGTTGACTAGCTCCATGGCGATGGGCTTTGCTTTAGCACAGCATGTGTTGTCTTGGTGACTCTTCCCCTGACAAAAGTTATCTCTACTTTTTCACCAATATAGCAATCTAGTATTGCTTCCTGCAATGCTTGAGCGGTGTCAATTTCTTTGTCCTGGAACTTGGTGATTACATCTCCCTTCTTTAATCCAGCGGCCTCCGCTGGGCTACCGGGAACTACTTCTGCAATCAGCACTCCTTCACTAACTGAAAGGTTATTGAGCCAGGCGGTGAGCCAATCCAGAGTCTGAATATGCACTCCCAACCAGGGGCGAATTATATAGCCCTGGCGGATTAAATCTTCAATGATTGGCTTGGCGCTACTGCTGCTTATGGCGTAACCCATGTTTTCTGCCCCAAGGATCTTGGCACTGGTAATGCCTACCACTTCGCCTTTCATGTTCACCAGTGGTCCGCCACTATTACCAGGATTGATCGCTGCCGTAGTTTCGATCAGGGCATAGAGCTTCTCACCGGATAATAGGGTTATGGTGACGTTTGATCCACTTACAATTCCTTCGGTTACCCTCAGACCCATGCCAAAGGCATTCCCAATAGCCAGCACCCATTCCCCTATTGCTAGTGAGGAGGAATTGCCCAGGTGAGTGTAGGGTAAATCGCTGGCGTCAACCTTGATCACTGCTAAGTCAGTCAGCGCATCTTCGCCCACTACATTGGCGGAAAATGTCTCGCCATTATCCATGGTTACCTCAATATTTTGAGCGTTCGCAACCACATGCTCATTGGTAGCGATATATCCCTGCTCTCCGTCAATCACGAATCCAGAGCCTTTAGCTACCTCTGTAGTTACGGAAACTACCGCAGGTTTCACCTTTGTCACTACAGCGGCAAAGTTTGGCAACAAGGTGCTCGATTGATTATCCGTGGTAGGGAAAGTCCAGTTGGGCTCAATTGTTTCCGTGGCATTGCTGGGGGGAGGGGGAGTGAATGATTCGGGCACGGTGCAGCCGCTTACGCTCAGCAGAATTAAAGCTAACGTCGCTAGAAACGGGGAGATGTATTTGAATTTACCGCGCATGACAAACTTAATTTTATTCCCATAGCTCAGTTTGGACAAGTTTTCCTATTAGGTGACTTAATTGAGGATAGGTGGTAAAGTATTATGAAATGACTCAACCTTATGTACAGCAATTGCTGAAAGGTGTTGTGGAGCCGTTACTCCTGTTCATCATCAATGAACTGCCGGCACACGGTTATCAAATTGCTAAAGAGTTGGATAAGAGAAGTCAAGGTTACTTTGAATTTAGGGGGAGCACTATTTATTCAGCATTGCGGCGATTGGAACATGAAGGGTTGGTGTTGAGCACCTGGCAGCAGGTTACCCAGAAGCAAAAGCGGAGATGCTATGAGTTAACTGAAAAAGGGCGTCAAATTCTAGCTGAGAGATTAAGCGAATGGCAGCAATTCTATAATGCTACCAGTAAGGTTGTAAGTTACTGAAGCTATCTTTGCAGTCGCAAGCAAACTAATAGTGGAACTACGAATCTTAGGTGCCCATAGCAATGAAGCCAAAGGAACCCGGTTAACTTCTTTCTTAATAGACGGTGTTTTAGCTGTGGATGCTGGTGGACTTACCTCTGCCCTTTCTTTAGCCGAGCAAGAAAAAATCAAGGCTGTATTGCTTACCCACCATCATTTTGACCACACACGGGATTTAGTCACTCTTGGTTACAATGCTGCTTTATGGGATGGTCAAATTAAAGTCTGTGCTCTATCTGAAACTCTAAACGTTGTTATTCCATGCCTTCTTGATGGCAAGATATACGCTAATCTGCTTGAATATCCCTCTAAAAAAAGGCCCGCACTTCAGTTCGAGACTATTGAGCCATATAGGGAAGCAAATATTCAAGGATACAAAATTTTGGCATTACCGGTAAAACATAATACCCCCACCGTTGGTTATCAAGTTACCTCCCCCAAGGGCAAAAAGTTGTTTTATACCAGTGATACCGGTCCTGGACTATCTGATTGCTGGGAGCATATTTCTCCAGATTTGCTTGTCTGCGAGTCTTCCCTTCCAAATATGTTGGGAGATTTTGCCAGGAAAGCTGGGCACCTTACCCCACAACTGCTGAAAGATGAGCTTATCCAGTTTAAGCAACTTAAAGGTTATTTGCCAAAGGTCATCGTTATTCATATTGCTATTTTGCATGAGCAGGGAATTGGACAGGAAGTGGCCCAGGTAGCCAAGGAGCTGGGAGCTGATGTAAACCTGGGCCACGAAGATATGAGGGTGGTGTTATAGGTTAGCCTACCTTTGGTAGCTCAGCCAGTGCCTCCTTTACTTTATCCTCGGGATACTCATAATCCTGGAGCTTGCCTGACAGGTAAGCATCATAAGCAGCCATATCAACATGTCCGTGACCGCTGTGAGCTATCAGGATGGTTTTTGACTCTCCAGATTCTCGACACTTCAAGGCTTCGTCAATGGCTACCTTGATATTATGGCATGGCTCTGGAGCACTGATGATGCCCTCAGTGCGGGCAAAAGTTATCCCGGCTTCGAAGGTAGCAAGCTGGTGCTCAGCTCTGGCTTCAACAAGACCTAATTGATGGAGATGGCAAATTATGGGTGCCATCCCGTGATAGCGCAGTCCACCGGCATGGATTGGAGGGGGAATAAAACTGTGTCCCAGGGTATACATCTTAATCAGGGGAGTTAGGCCAGCTACATCGCCAAAGTCATAGGCATATGGTCCCTTGGTAATGCTGGGAGCAGACATAGGCTCTACATTGATGATACGCAGGTCTGGCCTCGTCCCATCAATTTTATCCTTGACAAAAGGCAAAAATAGCCCGGCGAAGTTCGAGCCACCACCAATGCAGCCGACGATGATGTCGGGGTAGGCATCTGCCTTCTCCATTAGCTTTTTCGCCTCCAAGCCGTTGACAGTTTGATGCAGCAGAACGTGGTTGAGCACGCTGCCCAGGGCGTAGTGAGTATCATCGCGGGACATGCAATCCTCCACAGCCTCGCTAATGGCAAGACCCAGGCTGCCAGGACAATCAGGCCATTTTGCCAGCATATCTCGCCCTGCCTTGGTATCCTCACTCGGGCTGGGCACGCATTTAGCGCCCCAGACCTCCATCATTATTCTCCGGTAAGGCTTTTGATCATAGCTAATCCTCACCATATATACCGTGATCTCAACGCCGAAGCAGGCGCCACCAAAGGATAGGGCACTTCCCCACTGCCCTGCTCCAGTCTCGGTGCTGATGCGCTTTATCCCTTCCTGCTTGTTGTAATATGCCTGGGCTACGGCGGTATTTGGCTTATGGCTGCCGGGAGGGCTTGTCCCTTCATATTTGTAGAAAATCTTTGCCGGCGTATCCAGAGCCTTCTCCAATCTATGCGCCCGAAATAGCGTTGTCGGTCTCCATAGCTGGTATACATCGCGCACCTCCTCGGGTATTTCAATCCACCGCTCAGTGCTCACCTCTTGCTTGATCAGCTCCATGGGAAATAGGGGTGCTAAATCGTCAGGAGTGACTGGATTTCCAGTACCTGGGTGCAGAACCGGTGGCAGCGGCTTGGGCAAGTCAGCCTGGACGTTGTACCAATGAGTAGGGATTTCTGTTTCGTCAAGGGTGAATTTTGTTCTTTCCATTTTCTAACCTCCTTT
>DAOUSX010000056.1 GCA_030627025.1 Dehalococcoidia bacterium | reverse complement strand
GGTGGTTCTTTACGAACTATACCAGCATATGATTTGGCTGCTCTGGTGCTCAATGAAGTGGTGAAGAGAGCCAGGATAGCTCCGAGCTTAGTTGACGAGGTAATCATGGCGCAGAATTACCAGAGTGGTGAATATGTAAATATCGCTCGGATGTCACTGCTCAAGGCTGGCTGGCCAGTGGAGATGCCGGCGCTTACCATCGACCGTCGTTGCTGTGGTGGCTTTGATGCTGTATGTCTTGCCGCGATGACAATTCAAAGTGGCAATGCTGATATTGTGATCGCTGGGGGTGTGGAGAGCATGAGCACGGCTGAATTTTACATAACAGGTGATGTGAGGTGGGGATTGGGGGGAACCGCTGATATGCCTAAAGGACATGGCTACAGCTCAATGTGGGGAATCCCAATGTATGATAGAATGCAGCGTGGCAGAATGATGTCTCAACCACAGGAGAGATTTGGCGTTTTGCCTACAATGATGTCCTGGGCTGAAACGGCAGCCAAGCAATATGACATCAGTCGTGAGGATGTAGATAGGTGGGCTTTATTAAGCCATCAAAGGGCATGTGCTGCTATAGAATCGGGGAAATTTGAGGACGAAATCATTCCTGTGCCGGTTCCACAACGCAAGGGTGAGCCAGTGTTGGTTGACCGGGATGAGCATCCCCGCTCCGATACCAGCAAGGAAGCACTTTCTAAGTTAAGGGCAGTACTAAGCGGAGTTTGCACTGCCGGTAATTCCTCTGGCGAAAATGATGGCGCCGCAGTGTGTGTAGTAATGTCAGCAGAGAAAGCTCGGGAAGTTGGCGTGGAGCCAATGGCTTACCTTAGATCCTTTGCTTTTAGTGGTGCTGACCCACGCTACACCTGGAAGGCGATTCCTTCCTCGGTTAACAAGGCGTTACAAAGAGCCGGACTCTCTCTGGAACAAATTGACCTCATTGAGTTGCATGAGGCATTTGCCGCTCAGGTGCTGGCAAACTTTGTCGAGTTAGGGATAACTGAGAAGGATCATGATAGGGTGAATGTTAACGGTTCTTGTATTGCTATTGGTCATCCATTAGGTTGTACTGGTGCTAGAATCCTGACCACGCTGCTCTATGAGATGCGAAGGCGCAATGTAAGATACGGACTTGAGGCTATTTGTGGTGGTGGTGGAATGGGTGTTTGCGGTATTCTGGAAAGGAAGTGAGTCTCATTCTCTGCCATCATATCCTTGGTCAACAGGCAGGCTTGGTTGCTGAGCAGATTCCAGGGCAAGCTCATCACAGCGGTTATTTTCAGCACTTCTAGCATGTCCCTTTACCCATTTGAATTCAACTTGGTGAGTATCAGATAGCTGCAAAAGTTCCTCCCAGAGGTCAGGGTTCAACGCCCTCTTCTTCTTATTACGCCGCCAATTGTTTTTGCGCCATCTTTTTGCCCATCCTTCTGTTATTGCCTTGACCAGATACGCAGAATCGCTATAGAGCGTTACCTTGCACTTCTCTTTGAGTGCTTTTAACCCGACGATCGCCGCCATTATCTCCATTCGGTTGTTAGTGGTTTTCCGATAGCCCCCGGATAATTCTCTTCTATTCCCTTCATATAGTAGAACTACCCCATACCCCCCCGGTCCGGGGTTTCCCAGGCAGGCACCGTCGGTGTAAATAACTACGTGTTTAAGTCGTTTCATGTAACCAAATTAATTATAACAAAAAGTTGAGCGAGCCAGGCTTTTGTTGCTATACTTATAAGCACATGGTCGATTTAGACCACTGTCAGAAAGCTTTGAGTATATCCTTTAACAATGAGATTTTGTTGCTGCAAGCCTTGGTGCATAGTTCTTACCTGAATGAGAACCAGGACTTCCGTTGGCCTAGCAATGAGCGGTTGGAGTTTGTTGGCGATGCCGTGCTTGGACTTGTGGTAGCTGAAAGGCTGTATAGCGAGTTTCCCGAGTTGAGCGAAGGGTGGCTAACCACGATGCGTGCTTATCTGGTCTGTCAGGATACTTTAGCTGAAATAGCCTCTTCCCTCGAGCTTGGTGATTGGTTACTAATGGGAAGAGGTGAGGATGCCACTGGTGGGAGGAGTAAGCAGAGCAACCTGGCAAACGGCTTGGAAGCTCTGATTGGTGCCATATACCTTGACCAGGGATTATCTCGGGTGAAGAGATTCATCTTTAAGCAGCTCGAGCCTTTCCTGGAGAGAATAAAGAGCGGAAAGGTGAGTCTTAACTACAAAGCGTTGTTGCAGGAGTTTGCTCAGAAGGAGAGCATGTCAATACCGGTTTACCGTGTGGTGAAGGTCGCTGGTCCTGACCATGATAAGCGATTTACTGTTGAGGTTATCATGGGCGATGAGGTCATAAGCGTTGGCACAGGTAAGAGTAAGAAGGCTGCTGAGATGGAAGCATCACAGCTAGCATGGGTGAAAGTGGGGTGTAACCATGGGTAGGCGAGATTTCAGGCGGAGAGAATCGAAAAAGCCGAAAAAAACAGCGAAGAAGGCTCAGGTGATACCGGAGATGTTGCCCCAGGTGGAGGTAGAGGTAATCAAGAAGGTAAAGAAAGAGCGCGAAGAAGAGTGAGGGGTGGCAGCTTACTTAAGCCTTTATCACAGTGGCAAGCTGGCTGAGCGGGTAGAGGCTGCCAGGTCATTGTTGCAAGATTGCCACGTTTGCCCTCGCCATTGTGGAGTGGACCGGCTGAATGGTGAGCTGGGTAAATGCCGCACTTCAGCGGAGATAATCGTATCCAGCTATGCACCTCATTTTGGCGAAGAGGCGCCACTGGTGGGCAGGAATGGCTCGGGCACAATATTCTTTACCAATTGCAACTTGAGGTGCGTTTTTTGCCAGAATTATTCCATAAGTCAGCTAGGTGAAGGAGAAAAGGTAAGCAAAGAAGAATTGGCTCACATGATGCTTTCCCTTCAAACCAAAGGGTGTCACAATATAAACCTGGTCTCACCTACACATGTAGTCCCCCAGATATTGGAAGCCTTGGGAATAGCAGTAAAGTCGGGCTTGCGGCTTCCTCTGGTATATAACTCAGGTGGCTACGATTCTGTAGAGACGCTCAGATTGCTCGACGGCATCGTTGATATTTACATGCCTGATATGAAGTATAGCGATGAGAAAACTGCTGAAAAGCTGTCCGGGGTTGAGAACTATCCCGCAATAAACAGGGCAGCGGTAAAGGAAATGCATCGGCAGGTAGGTGACTTGCAAATCGACGAGGATGGGATAGCGCAACGGGGACTTCTGGTGCGACATCTGGTTTTGCCACATGGGCTGGCGGGAACAAAGGAGGTGGTGGACTTCCTTGCCAATGAAGTCTCGCCTGATACTTATGTTAACATCATGGCTCAGTATCATCCCTGTCATAAAGCCTTTCGGTTTCCCAGCCTATCGCGGCGAACTTCAGCAGTCGAATTTCAGGAGGCGGTGGTGCTAGCTGGTCAGGCTGGCTTGAATCGGTTGGATCAACCTCGCCCTTTGTTACTGAGACTCTAAAATGGAAAACATGGCTCATCTTTCAGCCAGAGTTTACGGCTACGTGCAAGGCGTCAACTTCCGCTATTTTGTCACCCGTGAAGCTGGATATTTGCGTTTGAAAGGCTATGTTCGTAACCTGCCCGGTGATGCTGTGGAAGTTGAGGCTGAAGGGGACAAGAATCAATTGCAAATGCTGGTTGAGCGACTGAAGGTGGGTCCCCCTGGAGCTCGGGTAACAGAAGTGGAAACAAGCTGGTCAAATTACTCAGGACAATTCACTGCCTTTGAAATAAGATTTTAGGTATCTATTTTCCCTCAGTTAGCTTGTTGATTATCTCGGAAACGGCGGAATATGGGTCTTTTCTCCTGTTTACAAGGTCGTCTATCACTTTTTCCACATAATCGTTCTTATTGACTTTTTGAAACACGGCGTCTATCAAAGAGCCTTTAAGCACTTCAAGTAATTCTTGTTTGTTGCTCTGTCTAACGCGGGTATCATATTTCCCTGTGGTAACCAGAAACTCTCTATGCTCGTAAATCCCTTTTATTAATTCTTCAGTACCCTTATCATTGATCGCTTCGGTTAGAACAATTTTTGGCTTCCATACTCCTCGCGGGTAATCTTTCATTTGCAACATTGCTTTCAACTCAGCTTCCAGTTCATAAACGCCTTTCATGTCCGCTTTATTTATGACCAGAAGGTCAGCTATCTCGAGGATACCAGCTTTAAGTGTTTGAACCCAATCGCCGCTTCCTGGCATTAACACCACAGTGGCAGTATGGACGAAATTCATTATAGCTACCTCTGCTTGTCCTACGCCTACAGTTTCCACCAGGATGATATCCTTTCCCAGAGCATCCATAATGTGGATTACATCAATAGTAGCTTTGGATAGTCCGCCAAGCCACCCTCTTGTGGCAAGACTCCTGATAAACACGCCTTGGTCTGTGGCATGCCTTTGCATCCTTATTCTGTCCCCTAATATCGCTCCACCACTGAAAGGACTGGATGGGTCTATAACAATTACCCCTACCGTTTTATTTCTCTTCCTAAAGCTATCGATTAGCACGTCTATCAAGGTGCTTTTTCCCGACCCTGGTGCCCCGGTAATGCCGATGATGTAGGACTTCCCGGTGTGAAAATAGAGCTTCTTCAGTTCCTCAACGGCATCAGGTGCTCCGTCTTCCACGTATCTTATTAACTTCGCCGCTGCCCTTATATTGCCTTCCAATATTTCATTTGCCAGCCTCATTTGTGGTACCTGCTCCTTCTCTGGCGAAGTGTATCTGCGACTAAAGGCAAAGTCAATCATGTCCCCTCGCTTCTGTCATTGCGGCGACCGCCCTTTTTGTCATTGCGAAGGGCATCCTTTCCCCTGTCATTGCGAGGAGTGTTAGCGACGAAGCAATCTCCAAGTGAGTAGCTATTAGCTATCAGCTTTCAGCCTTCAGCTTCATACTGATTGTTCTTTCATTTTTGCTCTGTCATTTTGCATTTTGATTTTTGAGTTTTGCTTTCCTGGGATTGCCACACCTTCGGCTCGCAATGACAACAAAAAAGTGGCAGTGACATCCCCCCTTGTCATTGCGAGGCACCCTTTCCCCTGTCATTGCGAGGAGTGTTAGCGACGAAGCAATCTCAAGTTGAGACTCCTCGTTTTAGTCCGAACAAGCTCCGCAGTGTGATACCCCGCCGGGATTGCCACGCCTTCGGCTCGCAATGACAACAAAAAAGTGGCAATGACAATTATGACTGGAAATTGACAAAATGTGTGATTAAAGATAAGCTGGGAAGTTGTAGGAAAGGAGTTGGGATATGAGACCACCTGGACCGCTTGAGATAGGGCTTATCTTACTCATCGTGCTCATCATCTTTGGTGCTGGGAAGCTACCTCAGGTCTTTCGTGCTGCGGGCCAGGGACTAAGGGAGTTCCGTAAGGCAAAAGAGGGCGAGTTTGATGAAGATAAGCCGGCAGAGAAATCGAAGGGGCGGAAAAGCACCAAGAAAAGCTAAATTCCTCTGCGCGAGGGAGTGCCACATATGGGTTTCTGGGAAGTAATTCTTATTTTGCTCCTTGCTTTTATTTTCATTGGTCCTCAAAAGCTGCCTAGAGTAGCCAGGGAGTTGGGCAAAGGGGCCCGCTGGCTCAAGAAAAACTATACTGACTTTAATGTAGCCATTACCAAAGAAGCTTCCGAGGTGGATGCTGACATCCAACAGTGGGACAAGACAAAAAGCTGAGTATCACCGAACACCTCCTGGAGCTACGCAGCCGCTTAATTAAATCAGCAATAGCTTTAGGGGTGGGTATCGCCGTTTCCTTTCCGTTAGCGTTCTATATTTTCGATATCCTCAAATCACGGGCGCCGAGCGATATGAATCTGGTCTTCATAAATGTCACCGAGATGCTTGGCACCTATATGAAAGTGGCTCTTTATTGCGGTATAGCTCTTTCCCTGCCTTATCTTATTTATCAATTGGTGATGTTTTTTGCTCCAGCATTGAAGGACAAGGAAAAGAGATACCTCTATTTTTCAATGCCGCTGGTTGTTGTCCTCTTTGCTGCTGGTGTTTGCTTCGCCTATTTTATCTTTCTCCCTCCAGCGCTTAAATTCTTGCTCACTTTTGGCAGCGATATTGCCCAACCAATGATAACTGTGAGCAATTATGTCAGCGTTCTGGTGAGGCTGCTCCTCGCTGTCGGGCTGGTCTTTGAAATACCTCTGGTCATCACCTTACTTGCCAAACTGGGTGTGGTTAGCCCTCAAAAGCTTGCTAAGGGCAGGAAGTGGGCGGTGTTGGCGGCTTTCGTTCTCGGCGCAATTATCACTCCTACTGTGGACCCGGTTAACCAGGCGTTGATAGCCGCCCCGATAATTGTTCTTTATGAGTTAAGCATCTGGCTGGCTAAACTGGCATATCCCAAGAAAGCCCTGGCTCCGTCTCCCGCCAGCAATGAGTGAAGGGGGTTGTCATTGCGGACTCCCTTCCCACCCGTCATTGCGAGCGAAGCGTGGCAATCTCGGTGGGGCATGAGATTGCTTCGGCACTGACGTGCCGCGCAATGACAGAAGGGAGGCATCATTGCGAGCCCCTTCGCTCCCGTCATTGCGGTGAGCCAAAGCCCTGAGCCCTTCGCTCCCTGTCATTCTGAGCATAGCGAAGAATCTCGTGGCACTCAAGGCAGGCTTCGTGAAGGGGAAGAATCTCGTAGTGCTCAGGGTAAACTCCGTGAAGGGGAAGCG
>DAOUSX010000107.1 GCA_030627025.1 Dehalococcoidia bacterium | reverse complement strand
AGCGAAAGATGCAGAGCCGCGGTGCAACTTGTTACTCCTACAGTATATTTGCATCCCAAATAGTGGGAGAATTTCTGCTCGAACTCATCGACAACCTCACCTGTTGTTAAAAAGAGCGAATTGAGAACCTTTGTTACGTTATCAATGTCCTTCTGATTAATATTGTGCCGATAAAATTCTACTTTCATTAGACCTCTCTCTAATGATACTCGATCTTACCCTCTCTTGTCTTAATGGGCACGTGTCTCATCCATAGCAGTTTCTCCCACCAATCTCGATTTGCTTCGTACCACTGGATAGTTTTGTCGAGTCCATTTTCAAGCTTGGTCTCGGCTTTCCAGTTCAGAGTCGTCAAAGCTTTTTCAGTTGAGGAAACATGCCTTTTTACTTGCCCAGGGCGATCACTGATATGGGTGATCAAAGATTGTGGTTTATTCAACTTATCGAGAACAAGCTCAGCGATAGTTTTTATGCTGGTATCTACCCCTGTGCCGATATTAATGACTTGACCTTTTACCAATTCCAGGTTTACGTGCATAGCTTTATCCAGGGCTTGGCACAGATCATCAACATAAAGCCAATCTCTTGTGTTTTCACCACTTCCGTGGATAGTTAAAGGTTCGTTTAGAAGGGTGCTGGTAATAAACCGTGGGATGACCTTTTCCAAGTGTTGATTGGGGCCATAGGTGTTGAAGGGTCGTATAATAATCGCTGGTATCCCATAGGTTACCCAGTAGGAATAAACCAGTCTATCGGCTCCAGCCTTAGCAGCGGCGTAGGGAGTGGTTGGGTTTAAGGGGTATTCCTCAGACATAGGCACTTCGAGGGCTGTGCCATAAACCTCGGAGGTCGAAATATGTATAAATCTCTCCACAGAGTCACAATGCTTTAGCACAGCATTGGCTACTGTCTGGGTTCCCAGTACATCGGTTTCGAAGAAAATAACATTATCGAAGATCGACCTGGCAACATGAGATTCAGCAGCAAAATGAATAACAGTATCACACTTTGACACCAGCTCACTTACTAGCTCGCCATTTTTTACATTCCCATACCAAAAGCTGAAACGGGAGTCCTTCTTGATATTTTCCGGGACATTGTCTGTATTGCCGGCGTAAGTGAGAGCATCCAAAACGATGATATTGTAGTCGGGATAATTTTCAAAGATATACTTCACAAAATTACACCCGATAAAACCTGCACCACCGGTGACTAGGATTGTCCTCATCTATTCTCTATCCTCCCACGCATTTGGTAACTATATAAGCTGTATTTACTTCAAGGGCCGTCCTAATGCCTTTTGTTATGCGGAGGGATTGACCTTCTCGTAGATTTAGCAGGAGAACCAATCCATACCTCATTTGCGGGGATATTGCGATTGACAAAGCTATTGGCTCCGACAACTGCGCCTTCCCCTATTTCAACGCCAGGTAAAATGACCGAATTTGCTCCAATTTTACACCCTCTCTTCAAAGTAACTTTGCCACTCTTTTTGTCAATGGAAGAATAACTTAAAATGACGCATGCGAAACCTACCTTAACATCATCTTGAATTTCAACCCCTTCTCGGGCATCAATCATAGTGAATGAACCTATCTCAGTATTTTTACCAAGTTTGAAATTTTCCCTATGACTTACACGCCAATACCACTGAGTCATACCTATTTCATCAAATTCAGGTTCTACCCAATTCGGTCTTCCTTCCTCTTTCATTTTCACCTATCCTCTTGTTTACATTTCCTCTTTGGGCGTCCCCCCAAATAATTCCCGTCTGTATTCCAGTTTTTTCCTGCAGACAGCTTACTCCTGTAAACTGTTAAAGATGTGCCTCCAGCCCTCAAGCACCTTTTCATAGGAGAAAGTTTGCTCTACAAGAGTTCGGGCATCTTTTTGTATTCTCTCCAACTCTGGGTGATCCCATACTTCAATGACCTTGTCCGCTATACTTTGAGGTGAGTTATCTTTGAGCAAGAAGCCAACCTTGCCATCTACTATGAAATCCTTGATCCCACCACCAGGATTAGCGATGAGAATTGCACCGCAGGCCATTGCTTGAATGGTAACCACACCAAGCATCTCTTTAAAAGAAGGAAGGAGGAGGAATCTCATTTTGTTCATATAATCTGGAATTGCATCATAGGGTACCCAACCCTCAAAATCCACTCTATCAAGGCAGCCGGCTCTCTTTAGCTCCTGTTTCATTTCATCCATCAAGGGTCCATCGCCTACTATTAAAAACCTGGCATCGTTCCTCTGGGACAATATTAATGGTATAGCTCTTGCAAGCTCCAAGACGCCTTTTAGAGCACGTAGCTGCCCTACAAAACCAACTATGTTTCCCCTTTCTGCTAAACTCCGCTTGATGCGGAAACGCTCGGTGTCAAGATAAGAGGTAAGCACATAGGCAACAATTACCTTGTCTTTGTTATATTTACTAATTCCAAACTCTCTGAATATGCTTTCCGATGTTACTATAATCTTGTCAGCCAGAGCATAATTAAATTGCTCTATTAGCCCTAAAGCTGGGGGGATAAGCCACTTTAATGGCGGCCTAAATGTCACCCAGGTGCCTTGAGAGGTTGAACCCGCTACTGCCACCACAATCTTTTTCCTTTGGATTTTTGTCACCAATGTAGGCAGGAAAACTGGTCCCCAGCAGGGCAAGACGACTATATCTATTTTCTTACCTAATTGAATTAATTTTAACGAGAGGGTAAGTTGTGCCCTAAGTACTCGGCGAGCTTTTGATATTAGTGATTCCTTATATCCTCTGACTATCGTTGCGCTGACATTTGCTATCTTCACATTTTCCGGTATGCTGTTGGGATAATAGTTTCCAATGATGACCAATAGTTCTTTTGATAGAGCGGAAAGTATGCCTATAAACTGAGTCAAATATGTTTGCCCCGCTTTATCGTCTGGATTCCTCAGAGGAAATACCAAGAAACCTAGATTCAAGGGCTTAGAGTTTATGCCTCTTTTCACCAGTTATATCCTTCCAATTTCTTTTCAACTTCTTAAGCCTTTCTGGTTCATAATCTTTTTCTTGATATCCCACTTCCCGCCAGCCAGTTGTCGGGTTCCTGAAGTAGTAGACCTACATTTTCAAGGCTTATGCCAGTAGGACCGGAGAACCCCCAGGTCTTCCCAGCTAATTCCTTCGCCTCACTTCTGCTTTGAAGTGATCGGTGTTGAAGCAGGGAATACCGGCTATGATTTTAGGTTGAGTCGGTTGGGTTGGTTTAATCAGTTTCTCCATTTACTTAACGCCTATTTATATGAGGTTGTCTAAAAACCTCACCCCTCTCCTTAAGGAGGGAGGAGGAGAAATTGAATCCACGTCACCCCGTCCCCGATATGATCGGAGTTATTTCAGCACTCTCTTTATCACCTCCAATTGTAATCGATGGATAGGCTAACCCCCTATTTCCCAAGCCAAATCCTCGTGTGTCCAGCCCATCTTCTTTCGCAGCGCCCTTATCTTTTCTTTAAGCTGTTCCATTGAAGCATACACAAGCTATATTAAGCAAGGGTTCACATATCATTATAAGCCATTTGTGGACAAATGTCAGTAGATTGCCCACTGGCATGTCGAATTCTCTCATTAAGTTAACCGGATTCCGAGAAAAATCACTAGACCTGACCATTTTTGATAACGGTATAAACCCTCTTTCTGCGCACCAATGTTAACATAGAGCCTACTAAAATTATAGCCCCTATAATCTCGGGCACATACACATAGGGATCTGTCAGCACAGCATGCCATATATTTGCCCACCAGTTGCTCAGGTCCAGCTTTTCAAAGCCCCAGCCGTAAATAGGCCAGATGAGGGTTCTGGGGACAAGCCACATCTGGTCTAAGATGAGATGGATAGCGCAGCCAAGGGAAAGAATAAGCAGCCAAAGCTTTCCACGACTTCTATAAAGGTATAGTCCCAAAAGGGTAATGACGATGAGAAACAAGAGCGTGTGGGCAAATATCCTGCCGTTGCTAAAGGTGTTACGAAAGAAGACCTGCCCTATCGGCTTGTCGATGATGTCAGGCAGCATCGAGCCCAGTAAAAGTAGCCTGTAGTCTATCCATCCCCCTAAGGTAGCAAGGTTTGCCCTTCCCCTGGGAAGAAGCCGGACACTAGAGATTCCATGAGTAAAGTCAGGGTTTTGCCCAGCTATACTCTCTTCCCTGGCAGGATTGCTAGACTTCCTTCGCCAGGCACTCTCCAGTAGCCACCCTATCCCTAAAGTAATCCCGGTGTGGCCTAAAACAAGCACTTTATTCCCCTTACTAATGAATAACCGGCCTGGGCGAGACTACGCTCTTCGGTTTGGAGAATTAGAGTCCTTTTCCTCCCTGCTCCTTCCCAATTGATACATCATATAACCAAAGATAGTAAAGAGCAACAGGATTAGAGCCCAGGGGAGTGCGTTTTTGAAGTCCTGCTCCTCTGGTCGCTGGTATACAGGAGGCTCTCTGTCTTTTGAGCCGCTCCAGGTGAAATGCAATCAAGCCATCCTCCGGATACCTGTCAGCCAATATGGAAAAGCTGTCAACACAATCTGGCTTATTTTGGCGCAAACTTTCAAAAGCGGCGAGGTAGTCTTTTATCGCGTCGGCCGGCAAATCCTGACAGCTTGACAGGACAGCCAGCGGTTCTTCTTTACCCTTGAATATCACGTCGCCGACCGGCCTT
>DAOUSX010000116.1 GCA_030627025.1 Dehalococcoidia bacterium | reverse complement strand
CGTCAGGAAGAAGATGCTCGATAATTATGACAAGTACCTAGCATTCCGCGAAGAGATTCCTATAGACAAGGGGTTCCGCGGTGAAGAGACCTCCTCCTCTCAGCTATCAGCGTTGTGGAGAGGTCGCAAAGTTTTCTTAGGGCTCTGGGGGAGTAAATGTAAGAAGTGCGGCACTCCAATATTCCCTATCCAGAGAGTGTGTGTAAACCCTGATTGCGGGGCGATAGATGAAATGGAGGATTATTGCTTTGCCGACAGAAAGGCCACTTTATTTACCTATACTGCCGATTTGCTGGCATATTCCATTAATCCGCCAGCAATATATGGTGTATTGGACTTTGAGGGCGGAGGGAGATTTTGGTTTGATATTACTGATTGTGAGCAAGATGAGATAAAAGTGGGCATGCCTATGGAGATGACCTTCCGCATAAAATATGTTGAGCATACGCGGGGGGTTACCGCCTACAGTTGGAAGGCAATCCCGTCAAGGGAATGATAAAAAAGTGAGGTAAAGGAGGCTAGCATGGCAGAGGGAATAAAAGATAAAGTAGCAATCATAGGGATGGGTTGCACCAAGTTTGGAGAGAGATGGGATGCTGGCTACAGCGATTTGATTATCGAGGCGTTCAAGGAATGCCTGGAAGATGCCGGGATGGAAAAGAATGATATTCAAGCTGCCTGGTTTGGAACTTGTTTTGACGAG
The DNA here is from genome assembly GCA_030627025.1 of Dehalococcoidia bacterium. Lineage (GTDB taxonomy): Bacteria > Chloroflexota > Dehalococcoidia > GIF9 > AB-539-J10 > CG2-30-46-19. Next base: position 3,694 of record DAOUSX010000116.1, on the reverse strand, counting down.
CAGTTTTGCGGCAAAAGTGCAATACCCCTGTCACAAACGTTGAAATTTCCCTTCATTCCGGCAACTAGAGTGGAAAACTTTTGCGCCACTGGTTCTGAAGCTTTACGAGGAGCTTGTTATGCCGTTGCTTCTGGAGCTTACGACATTGCCTTGGCGCTTGGCGTGGAGAAGCTAAAGGATACCGGTTACCCGGGTCTTCCTGACTTTGCCCGGTTGTCAGGAACTGAGATAAGGATGGTAACACCAAATTTCACCGCACCTGGCGCGTTTGCCACGCTGGCCACCCGCTATTTTGCCCGGTATAACCTCAAACCAGATGAAGGTAAGAAAATTCTGGCTATGGTGTCCTCAAAAAGTCATCATAACGGTGCTATGAATCCCAAGGCTCATCTTAGAAGAGAAATTACTGTAGAGCAAGTTATGAGCGCTCCTATTATTGCCTGGCCTTTAGGATTGTATGATTGCTGCGGGGTAAGCGATGGGTCAGCCGCGGCGATCGTAGTCCGCAGTGACATGGCTAAGAAATTCAGGCCCGACCCTGTCTATATCAAGGCGCTGCAAATTTCGGTTAGCTCGGGAATAGAACTAATGCATAGCTCCTATGATGGCACGCATGTAGAATCGACAGCCCATGCTGCTGCTGCAGCTTATAAAGAGGCTGGGGTGAAAAATGCCCGTGAGGAAGTAAGCATGGCCGAAGTCCACGATTGCTTCTCCATAACCGAGTTAGTGACCATGGAGGACTTGCAATTTAGTTCCAGAGGGAAGGCTGGAGATGATGTCACGGCAGGGCGATTTAACCTGGACGGTGCTCAGCCAATACAGTCCGATGGGGGATTAAAGTGCTTTGGACATCCCATTGGAGCCTCTGGTTTACGGATGATGTATGAGGTATATAAACAAGTTCAAGGCAAGGCAGGACCAAGACAGATAAAGGATGTAAAGCTTGGCGTTACCCATAATCTCGGGGGTGTACCCCAGACGAATATCTGTAGTGTTCTTATTGCCGGGCTCTGAGCAGCCTAGTTTTTGATAAGCAAAGGCTTCCTCGAATTTGGCAAAGTTGGCTAAATCCTGGAAAGCCTTTTAGATTTGTTTAGCCCTTGATTTGAAATTTTCAGCTAAAGAATTTCCCTGTATCTAGTTTGCCGTATACACCTATTACCCTTTGAGTGGTTAATAAGCTACTGGCCGTGCCTCTTTCTCCAGATAAAGGGAACCGCCCAAGCAAGGCCACCTAAAAGCAAAGCTTCCACAATAATAGCCCCGACGCCAAAGTAAACAATATCCATCCAGAAACCCTCAGGGAATAGCATAATGAGGTAATCCTTACTGGGGTCAAGTAGCCAATATAGGTTAGGGAACACAACAAGGTGAAATTGAATAAACATCTGTTCAAAGAAGAATATTGAGGCAATGCCTGCTGCAGCAACAAGAGCCAAAGTCAAGGCACATCCTCGCCTCACTCCCCTGGCTAAATCTTGCCACCGTCCCTTAATCCACAGGAAAAAAAGCAAAATGTAAATAATGATATAGGCCAGACTTATCTCCTGCAGTAAGAAATTAGAACGGAAAAGTTCCTTTACATCGTTCAGATGGGTGAGCTCATAGTCATGGAATAGTTCAAACTCTTCTCCATATATATTGGTTACATTCATTTGAGGCGTGTCTACTTTAGAATTGAAGAAATAAATAAGCCTAGTGGCTATCTCATTTAGCTGTTTGTTGTCCAGTGCGGTAACCTGGCCCACATTGTATTTATTGAATCCATATTCATAGAGGTGAATGCTGTTAACCGCGCAACGGGTAGTAGTTGTACAAAGGAAAATGGGCAAACACACAATAAATAGGCCGTAGAGAGTCACTATAAGAATTTTTTTCCACTTCGATTCTCTAATCATTGGTATAAAGCAATGCTATAATTAACAAAATGCCGCAAAAGTTTACTCATCTCCACATCCACACCGAATATAGCTTACTTGACGGCATGTGTCACATTCCTCAACTTATCGCCAAAACCAAAGAATTAGGCATGGATAGCCTTGCCATTACTGACCACGGGGCAATGTATGGAGTGATTGATTTTTATGTAGCCGCTAAGGAAGCGGGGGTAAAGCCAATCATCGGTTGCGAAGTTTACCTGGCTGAAACCAATCACCAAAGCCGAGACGCTGCACATCGAAATCCCTATCATCTTACCTTGTTAGCCAAAAACGAAATAGGATACCGCAATTTAATTCAACTGGTTACTAAAAGCCACCTGGAAGGATTCTACTATAAACCAAGGATAGATAAAAAGCTTTTGTCCCTTCATGGCGATGGGCTCATCGTTCTTTCCGGTTGTGTTCACGGTGAGCTAGCCCGGTTTATTCTAGATGGGCGCACTGATGAAGTACTCAAAACTGCTTCCTGGTATAAGGAAACTTTTCCTGACTACTACCTTGAGATTCAACGGCATCCTATCCCTGAACTCAAGCAGGTTAATCAAGAGCTTGTTTCCTTGTCTAAAAAGCTCGCTATTCCTCTGGTAGCTACTAGCGATGTTCACTATATCAACAAGGAAGATGCTCCTATCCATGAGCTTCTATTATGCATACAAACTAACAGCGCGATAAATGACGAAAAAAGATTAAGAATGGCTGGAGATTTCTTTTACCTGAAAAGCCCTGAAGAAATGGGAAGTGAGTTCCACGATTTACCTGAAGCTATAGAGAATACGCAGCGCATTACTGAAATGTGCCAGTTAGAGCTGGATTTTACCAAAGTTCACCTGCCCAAAGTATCGTTGCCTCAAGGCAGGACCGTTGATGATTTTCTAGCTGAGCTCAGCTGGCAAGGATTAGAGAAACGCTACCCCAAGCCAAGCGACGATGCAAGGAGGCGACTAGCTTATGAGCTTGACGTCATCCAAAAAACAAATTTTGCTGACTATTTCCTGGTTGTTTGGGATATTATTTCCTTCGCCAAAAATCAGGGTATCTATGTCGGTGTTCGGGGAAGCGCTGCAGCTAGCCTGGCTCTCTATTGTTTGGGTGTCACTGACATCGACCCACTGACTTACAACCTCGTTTTCGAGCGTTTCTTGAACATAGAGCGTCGTGAGATGCCAGATATTGACCTTGATTTTCAAGATGACCGTCGTGATGAAGTTCTAACCTATGTGAACCAAAAATATGGAACTGACCATGTAGCCCAAATTATCACCTTTGGAACCCTGGGCGCTAGAGCAGCACTAAGGGATACCGGGCGAGCTTTAGGTATCCCATATGCTCAAGTTGACCATGTAGCACGACTTATCCCCCCAGAGCCAACAATAACACTGGACAAAGCTTTGGAGCAGAGTAAAGAGCTTTACGATATCTATTATCAAGATGAAACAGTGCACGGTTTAGTTGATTCAGCGAGGAAATTAGAAGGAAGTATTCGTCACCACAGCACACACGCTGCTGGCGTTGTCATATCTCATGCCCCATTAATTGAATATGTACCGTTACAGCCAGCGAGCAAGGGCCATCACCATGCTGTCATGACTCAGTTCCATATGGAAAACATCGCTCGGTTAGGATTGCTTAAGCTGGATTTTTTGGGGTTGGCTAACCTGACTATCCTGGCTAAGGCTAAGCAAGTTATAGAGCAAAATCGAGGCATTTCCCTGGATTTGCAAAATTTGCCTCCCACTGATGCCAAGACCTTT
>DAOUSX010000133.1 GCA_030627025.1 Dehalococcoidia bacterium | reverse complement strand
GAGTATTTCATGACCCCGGCAGCCATGCTTGCCGACTATGTGTTGCCATGCGCCGATTGGCTCGAAAGACCGATAGAGAGTATGCTGACACATTTCAACGCAATCGATATAATATGGGTTGGAGAGGGAGTGAAGCCTATATACGAGCGTCGGAATAACTATGAATTCTGGCGTGGGCTCTCCGAAAAGGTGTTTCCAAAGGATAAATTTGAGAAGTACTGGCCTTGGAAGACAAAGAAAGAGGTTTACGACTATATGCTGGAGCCGATGGGAGAGACCTTTGACAATATCCAGGAAAATCCCTTCGTCGGTGGTGAGATAAAAATTAAGTGGCATGAGGATGTAGACCCCGAGACGGGTGAGCCATTTGGATTTCCCACCCCAACGGGCAAGGTAGAGTGCTCCTCAACCGTAATTGAGAAGCTTTATTCCTCAAAGGATGCTGTACCCTTCTACGAGGAGCCCTTTGAATCACCGGTTTCAACTCCGGAGGTTGCTGAGGAATATCCGCTGGTCATGACCTCTGGAGCGAGGTTCATGCCATACTACCACTCAGAGTACAGGCAAGTCAGAGGCTTCAGGGAAAGGTATCCTGACCCGCACTTCCAGATTCATCCTGAAACAGCAGCTAATCTAGGGTTTGGAGACGGACACTGGTGCTGGATAGAGACCAAGAGGGGCAGAGTCCTGCAGAGGGCTAAGCTGGACTCAGGGGTCCACCCGCAGGTTATCTCACCCCAGCACGGCTGGTGGTTCCCAGAATTGCCGGCAGAGGAGCCCTGGTTGGGTGGATGGTACATCTCCAACATAAACATGTGCACAGACGACGAGCCCGACAACTGCGATCCGCTTTGTGGCGCCTATAACATAAAGCTGGCATTGGCTAAAGTTACTAGGGCTCAGCAGTATCCTTTTAATACCTTCATACACTAACGTCAAGATCTCCCCCCTTACACTAGTGTAAGGGGGGAGATTACGAGGAGTTGAGATGTTAACGCCTTATGAAGTGTATGTTGGCGCTGAGTGTGTTGGTTGCGGTAAGTGCATTGATGTTTGCGAAAGAGACTGTTTTGTTATGCTTGAGGACTCCAAGGTAGGTCTGAGAGCAGATTACGTTTGTGTTGGATGTATGAAATGTATAGAAGGGTGCGCATACAATGCCCTCTCTGTAAAAGAATTAATACGTAGACAGTATCGTGGCATATGGTGAAGGGTGGAAACTGCCAGAATAGGTTACCAGAGTTAGAGGAGACTAATTAGCCCCCTCTAACTTTTGTGCTAGCAACTTTGTGTATCTTGAAGCAAAAAGGTTAGTTTAACTAAATATAAGAACTAAATATAAGGAGGCAAATTATTTTAAAAGAACTACATCTCGAGAACTTCAAGGCTCTAAAGGATATCAGCCTTGATTTTGCGAAATTCAATGTCCTAACTGGCTTGAACTCGTCTGGAAAGACATCGGTACTCCAAGCTCTAGCTTTCCTGAAACAGAGTATGAGTAGAAAAGAAATAGTCTACAATGATTATCTTCTCAGGCTGGGCGACTTTCGTGAAACCATTCACACCCACGATACCAGTCTCCCTATCAGGGTAAGGGTAACCATGTCCCATGAAGGTGATGCGGTGGCATATGACGTCAAAGTGATGGGGGATGGGACTGCAGAGGAATTTTTCGTGAATGGCGACAGGGTGTGGTGGTGGGATAGCAAAGCGCCTGGTGTAATGGAGCCCTACGGTCGCCTTTTCCTACCGCAAACAGCAAGTGGCTATGGAGGTGGCGAATACAAATCGCCTGAACCGTCTTACCGCCAGCGCGCCTGGGGTTTCCAGAGGTTTGTGGTGGACTGGTTCGAGAATATGCTTTACCTATCGTCTAACCGGGGCTTCACCAAGTATAGCTATCCCCTCCTCGCTGGGCCTCCGTCCATCGAAGAAGTATCCAAGAGGGCCGGCGACCTATCATTGCTGGAGGAGTGGCTCTCGAACCTCATCTTATACCGCATCAATGAAGCCAAGAGGTACCCAGCCCTCAGAAAACAGCTTGAGGCGATGTCAGCAAGGCTGTCCAAGCTTGGGGTAGACATCAGCCCATACGTTTTAGGGGGGCCGAGTGTTGTGATAGACCTGACCGAGGAGGATATGTGGGTCAGTGCGGTCAATTCTGGATACGGTGTCAATCAGTCAGTATCTTCCATTGTCTTGGGCACGCTATTCCCCCCTGGAACCCTGATTATGATTGAGGAGCCCGAGATGCATCTGCACCCGGTTATGCAGAGGGTAGTTACCAGGATATTTACGGAGATAGCCAACGAGGGAAAGCAAATCGTGATAACATCTCACTCCGACCATTTTCTGCAGGCCCTCAGGGAACTGGTGAATGAAGGTAACCTTGCGGCTGAAGACGTTAAGGTGTATCATTTCAAAAAGGTCGGTAGGGGAACGGAGGTAAGCGAAATAGATGTAGCTGATGAAGAAGCGTTGAGGCATCTATTCTAGTCAAATGGCAAAGATAACACAAGAGATGAAAGAGGTCGCTAAATGGCAAAGATAACACAAGAGATGAAAGAGGTCGCTAAAAAGACACCGATGTGGGCAGTGGCGACAGCGTCCAAGGATGGGATTCCCAATGTAGCTCCTATCTTCTGTGGTAGAATTCTTTCCGAGAATGAGATTGTACTGGCAGATAATTTTATGAACAAAACAAAAGCAAACTTGAAAGTGAATCCCCAAGTGGCTGTATCCATCTGGTATATGGATGTTACAAGAGGTGAAGCCAAGGGTTACCAGTTCAAAGGTGAGGCAAGATTTGAGTCTTCTGGCAAAGTCTTCGACGAGACCGCACAGATGGTAAAGTCCGCAATGCCAATCAACACTAAGAGTGCAGTGGTTGTGAAGGTGAAGTCTATCTATTCATGCACACCTGGCCCAGATGCTGGAAAGGAAATAAGCTAAAATAAACTCATGGAAAGTGGTATGAGATGCCTTTGAGCTTTGAGGATGCTTATGCAGCCATGAGGGTTGCTAAGGAGAAATTTGATCTGGCTCACGCAGAGCCTGTCCTGAGGGATGGACGCATCAGGATGGCTTTTCACAACCTATACCAAGCGGCAAGCATAGCCAACATGCTATATGTGCCCAGAAGTAGAAGAGGAGCCGTGGATGAAGGAGGACTGTTGACGTGGGCAAAAAGAGAATTCGAAGAATTCATTGATACGCTGTATATGAGATATTCCCGCCGTGGGGCTTATCCCAAAGATGACTTCGAAGGGGAGTTCTACAGGTGGTTTGGTAAGGTGAGGGAATACATCAATAGGCTCGCTGCCGAAGCGAAATTGGAGCAGAGTGTTAAGCCCGCTCACGAATGGATGGATAAGCGCCCGCGAGGTGGCCGACCAAATACGAGGGCATGAGAGATTTTGCGTTAACAAAGAAGTTTTCCCTCTAACTAAGCTCTAGGAGGTGAGTTGTTGCAAAACGAAAGTAGATACGAAACTGGCGGCACTTTGTACGTCATAACTACGATGAAGGGAAATAAGGGCATAATAGGCTTGGATTTTCAAGATTATGAGGGATTGCTTGCGTTTGGCTTCAAAGACGAAGAGGTTGTCTTGACTGTCAAAAAAGCTAAACACGGGAGTGAGTACTCCCAACAAGTGCCTGAGCACAAGACACGGGTGGGCTTGTACACAATAAAGATGGAGGGGATGCCTAAGTTCCAGCTTGATTTGAACGTCAGAGATGTAGAGGAATTGTTTGCGCGCGGCTTCAAGGACTTGGAGAAAGTTGCTCTAGTGATCGAGAAGTCTCCATACAGGGTGCCTGCGGAACCATCCAAACCTGATGAACTCAAGTTTGAGCTCTAAGCTTTATATAAGCTTTTAACACTCAAAACACATTCGTGTTACCATCAATAAAATAATAAATACAGGAGGGATATAGCGTGTGTTTTAGACCTATAATAATAGAGAAAAAGGACATATGTCCAGAATGTAAGAAGTTTAATGCTCCTGAGGCTACAGTGTGCGCCTTTTGTGGAGCAAAGCTTGAGCTGCCACCCCCTCCCGACCGACCTGGGGGGGTGCCACCTCGCCCGCCAGGAGCCCCACCTTCACCACCGAAGCAACCCCCTGCGCCACCTGCACCTCCTGGCAAGAAGTGAGATAAT
>DAOUSX010000186.1 GCA_030627025.1 Dehalococcoidia bacterium | reverse complement strand
GGAGTGTCATCTATGGCGTCAAGGTCCCTTACCTTTAAGATATTCTCTTCCCTGGCCACCAGCCTTACCACCGATAACCCCAAGGGACAAGGTCTGTTTGGCGACCTTGTGGTAAAAAGACCATGCGGCACTACATCCCAGGGAGTTTTGACCATGAAGGAATACCCTTTAGATTTGTGAAACCAATATATCAAAACGATGTGGGAGAATCCCTCTATGTCCTTTAAACCCTCCGCAAACTGGTCAAACACCTCCACTTCACAGATTTCCTCCCGACCACACCCCTGATATGGTGCCTGCCCAGCATGATAAGGGGAATGAATTACCCCGATTGGCTTCAATTTAAGAATATCCCGCTCTTTCATAAGGCTTTGGGAATTGTATCACCTAGGGCAATGCGTCACCAATCATATGAACGAGCATAACCCATTGACAATGCTACAACCTATGCTACACTACACGGGCAAAATAGAAAGAGGAGGTAGAAAATGTTTTGCCCGAAATGTGGCGCTGAAAATCCCGAAGGTGCTAAATTCTGCTCCAAGTGTGGTGCTGAGCTTGGTGCCCCAGTTGGAGGAACTGAAACTCCAGCTACACCACCAGCTGAGACCAGTATTGGTTTGCAGCCCAACATAGCCGGGCTTCTTTGCTACATTGCTGGCTGGATAACAGGCATAATTTTCCTGGTGATTGAGCAGAAGAGCACATTTGTCAAATTCCATGCCTGGCAATCCATTATCACCTTTGCTGTGTTAAATGTAGCTTATTTTATTCTATTCTGGATTCCTATTATCGGTTGGGTTCTAGGCTGGCTCATCGGAATTTTGGGCTTTATCTTATGGATCATCCTGCTGATCCAGGCAGGGTCTGGTAAGATGTGGAAGGTGCCCTTGGTAGGCGACTGGGCTGAGAGGCAAGCCAGCAAAGTTTCGTAAGAGTTTCAACGCTCGCTGGTTAATTTTCGTAAGGAAGCTGCGCGGTTGGGCAAAGATGTCCCGACTTTTTCAGACTTGGCTGGATACATGGTCAGGCATCAATGAGCCTGCAGGATAGCTTTGCGGACTAAGTCCAAGCTTGGTGATAAAAGCAGTAATCGTTTCTACCAAGCTATCCTTATCAGTAGAGAAGAATAAGTGGCTTTTGCAGTGGCAGTCACTACACCCAAAATCAGGGATGTAAGTCAATTCACCGCCCAGAGCTTGAGATAAGAGACACTCCAACCTTTTTTCAGTCTGGCAAAGGATTATCTCTTGAATTTCCGCCTCGTGGACAAGATAATCGATATGCCACTTTGGCTTTTTGTTTTCAGTCAAATGCCGATTCAGCCTTGCCTTGAAGCCAGCCAAGGCTGAACCACAGTAAGCATAAAAGCCTGTGGGAAAGTAACTCCTTCCCAAGCTACCTACGGAGATTTCCTGTCCTTTCTCGAGTTGCATGACCAAGACATAGCCGCCTTTCACTACTTCACTCCAGTCAATTTATCCAGCCTCCCCAAGATAGCCTCCACCTGCCTCTGCAAGCTCTGTACTTCCTTCTCTAAAGCCTTGGGCGAGATAACCACTTTCTCAACGATAGCACCTCGGGGACATACTCTCATACACAAACCACAATGGACACATCTATTCTGGTCTATCTCCGCTTTCCCCCAAAGGAATGAGATGGCATCTTTAGGACAACTCTGAGCACAAAGCCCACAACCAACACATAATTCCCACCTTACCTTAAATAAGCGGGCCGGTTTATTCTTGCTTTGCTTCCTCATTTAATATTAGACCTTTGGTCTCCTCTTCAACGTTTCTTTTATGTCAAGTGGCTTGACTTCTGGCTTCGGAGACCTGTAAACGTTTACTACTTCAAGCCTGGCGAATTGCCCTTCAATAACTTCCATGTCCTGCAGCGGCAACGGCGACACACCACAGGGACGCAACGGAGTGTTCATCTCAACTTCGTCTGGGGATAAAGATTCCGCCATTTTTGCTAATTCTCGAGCATAGCGCATATTGGCAGCAATGAACATTATCTGGAGCACCAGTCTTCCTCTGTATTCCTGCCTGAATTTCCTGATGCCACTCACTATATCCTTTAACCTTAAATTCGAAGCAGGTCTGTTGATTTTACGGAACAATTCCTCATTCGGAGCATCCAACTTAGCCACCACAGTATCTGCCAGAGTTAGCTCCCGCCGCACTTCTCTTTCACCCATAAACGCTGAGTTGGTGAGCACAGCCACTGGAAAAGGTAAAACAGATTTGACCAACTCTATAGCTTCACCCAGATTACAGGCTAGAGTTGGCTCACCCATACCGGAGAAGGTAACGTAATCAATGTCTAATCCTTTTACCAGCTCCAGCTCTTCGGCCAAACGCTCTATGAGAACAAATTGCCTCCTCTTAGTCAAAGGATGCGCAGTTCGCCCTAGCTGGCAATAAACACAATCAAAGGAACAAGTTTTACCTTCAGTGCCAAGAAGGTCTATCCCCAATGACCTGCCCAGCCGCCACGATGGAACTGGTCCATAGATAACGGAACTCACTGCGGTTAACTCTTAGATTCTATCAATTCCACCAGCACACCGTGGGTAGATTTAGGATGAACAAAGATGTATGAAACTGGACCTATAACCACAGGCTGTTCAGGAACCAGCCTCGCTCCTTTTTCTTTCAGTTTAGCTATCATCTTGGGTAAGTTAGTTACCTTGAAGGCAACGTGGTTCAATCCTTCTCCCTTGTTTTTAATGAATCTCGCTACCACCCCTTCAGGACCCGTTGGCTCTATTACCTGAAATAGAGTCTCCCCTACGGTAGCAGCCTTGACATTCATATTCTCGTTAGGCATGCTCCATTCAAGGTCAAACTTCAAACCAAATAAATCGTGATACAACGCTGCTACCTGGTTTGCATCTTCCGCAGCAACGACAACTTCATGTATACCCACAACTCTTGGCTCTTCGCTTTCACCGCTCATTCTTAACCTCCTTATCTTAATTTTAGGCTATTTAATTTTACCTTTCTCCATCCAATTTCGGGCATTTTGGAAACGCTTCACCCCCCGGATTTTGTAGCTGCCTGATTCACCAGGCACAATCGCCCAATAAATTGGGCAACTACAT
>DAOUSX010000046.1 GCA_030627025.1 Dehalococcoidia bacterium | reverse complement strand
TTCAGATTGAAAGTAGCTATCGCCTCTGAGTCGCCTTGCTTAGTGTTACTCCTGTTCAATTACTGTCTCGATAACAGTAGCGACTCAGGCTGCACCATGGAGTGCCTGATATAGGTTCTTCGCTAAGAAAGAGCATGTGCTGCTACGGCCATAAAGCACATTGCGAAATTCCAGAAGCAAATTGCAGCCATTCCTAAAGATAATGGGAGCAAGAGTTTTTCCTTCTTACAGAGACAAAGCCCAGCAACTATCGCCACCGCTATAAGTCCCTTTGCAACCATATTGCCCCAAAGCATCCCTACAGGGTTTAACTCCACAGCCCCCATTGCTAGAGCCTCCTCTGTCAAATAGGCATCAACCACGTTTAAGAGTATGAAAACTATTCCCATGTACATAGCCTAACCGTAACTCCCCTGTTCTTGTAGTTGTCGTTGGTTACCACGCCTTCTTACCCAAACAAAAAACCGACCTCGAAATGAGGTCGGTTTCGCTATTGGCTCCACAAAGCCCAAGCGCCCAGTTATGGGCTATGCTTCATCGCCCCCTCGGCTAAACGCTTGCTAACCTTATTTTCCCATACAGGACGGGTGAAGTCAATTGCATTATCTTCACTCAACCTCCAAATACTGGAGAAATAACGCTTGTTACAATACGCTCGGACTGATTTCAGGGAAAATAAAGGGGAAAGTGCGCATACAATCCACTAGGGAATAAAGCATACCCCTCTATCCCCCGAGCCGTCGGAGAGAGTGCTAAGCATTCTAAGCCAAAGTGTTAAGCAGAATGTTAAGCACGATATCTTTGACTGCTGTCTTGCTAATAGCTATAATTCTAAATCGCTGGGGATTAGTCTAGTGGTAGGACGACTGACTCTGGATCAGTTAGGCCAGGTTCGAATCCTGGATCCCCAGCCAGTTTCTATCCAAATTTCTTCAAGGCGGAGAATACTCCCTCTTCTTCACCGCCAATCTCGAAAAGCAATTTCTGAAGAGAACCACTTCTGGTCGGCAAGGACCACAGAGGTTTCAACCTGGCGTTCAGGAATTGACCAGTATTTTCTCAACAACCGTTCTTTCTCTTCCCAGGAAACCAACTGAAAACCATAGTTTTCATAGAAACGAATTGCCCAGAGGGCATCCGCCCAGGTGCCGACTAGCAGCGGGTGAGTTGTCTGCTGGCGAAGAGAGGATAGTAATTTCCCCCCTATGCCCTGATTTTGTTTAGCCGTGCGAACATAGGCATGCCTGATGAGGGTCACATCTTGAACATGTTGAATGCCCGTCACGCCAACCAGTTCGCCATCCTTTTCATATCCCCAGAACACAACACCCTGGTCTATCTCGTGCTGAAGCTCATCTTTAGACATATAAGGCTCTTTCCAGCGGTCTCCGGGGATGACTCCCTTGTATGCTTCAGCGGCATCATTGACAATGGAGCAGATTAGCTCAACCTCGCTGGCATCGCATTGACGAATCATGACCTTCATGGGTGTCAAAGGCGAATGGCGTATCTTGTCCTACTTCTTCAGCGCATCCAACGCTTGCTGGAATGTCTCATTGGCAGCCCGCACATATACCTCCAATGGCACAAGTTCGCGACTGACAATGTTGAGAGTCTCAATAGACATCTTCCCATCCCGCACCAGCTGACGACCAGCCTCTCTCGCAGCCTCAAAGATATCATCCAATGGTATACCCAGCTTCATCATGGGTCTCAATGCCTCTCCATGGGGACGCAGCAGTGCTCCGGCAAATTCCTTAGCGGCATTCTTGCAAAAGGCCTTCACGTGGACCAGCAGGGGGTCGAAGTTGTCCATCTCCCAGAAGCCACAGTTGGACACCAGCACCATCTTGCCATGCTTGTATCCCTCACGCACCAGGTGACGACAGTGACCATCCCGTAGTTCGAAAAAGGGCTGCAACAGTGGGATTATTCGGTCCAGCAAGTTCTTCATCGGTCCAGAGATTCCATCCACGTAGACCGGAGTGGCAAACACACAAATATCAGCCTCACGTAACTTCGGATAGAGCATCTGCATGTCATCATTCTGCCAGCATTTACCTGGCGTCTTGAGCCAGCAGATAAACCCGCCGTGGCAGGGGTTGATTTTGAGCTTCCTGGTATAGAAGAGCTCAACCTCCCCCCCCACCTCTTTCATTCCTTCAAGGAAGGGATTCAAGATGAGGGCTGTGTTGCCGTTGTCCATCCTGGGACTGCAATTAAACGCTAGCACTTTCATATTCTCCTCCTTGTTCCATCAGTGTCTTTTACCCTTGTATCCTTTCCTGAACAGACTTGCTTGTTAGTTCTCGAATCGCATCGGAGGCAATCCACCTTGCACTTCTCGAATCCACTTTCTGCATCTTCCTGGCAGTTTCAATTGCCTTCTTGTTCAAATTGCGATTGCGCTTCCCAATCTGCCTCAATGCCCAATTAACCGCCTTCTTAACAAAATTTCTGTTGTCCCCAGCCTCCCTTTCTATGATGGGAAGAAATCCCTCAAATAGTTTATCCTCTGCCTTCTTGTCGCTAACCGCTAAGCGAGCCATTAATACAAAACCTGCCCTTTTGATGAACTCCTCCTCATTTGAACTCCATTCAATCGCTTTTTGATATGCAAACCCGGTCTTCTCAAACAGATTCATACAACATTGGTCACAAATTTCCCAGTAGTCAAACGCCTTCACCCACCTTTCCATCTGTCCTTCGGTTACCATCTCCGGGTCATCAATCATGCTGGCAAGTATTCGAGTTTCACGGATATTCGCTGTCCAGAGTTGCTGGGCAAGCTTATGGTCCGTTCCCACTTCCTTAGCGAGCTTTCTCAGGTTTGGGATTGACACACCATAGGCATTCTTGGGGGTGATGCCGTATTTCCCCATACTCTCTACTGCTCCGGGATTGGATAGCGATTTCAGTTTCTCAACAATATCGTTATGTTGCATCTCTCGAGGCACTCAATCTCCCTTAACTTTGAATATAGAAAATGTTCCCAGCGCTTTGGCGACGAGATGTCCATCATTTTTAATCTCCGATTCCATAGTAGCAATTCTCTTACCCCTGTGAATAACTTTTGTATCACAGGTAAGCATGCCTGAAGTCACTGCTGCGAAATAAACGATCTTAATTTCTATGGTTGCACACAGCTCACCTTTGCCTAAATAAGAATAAAGCGCCCCACCCATGCCGGTATCCGCCATGGAGTAAATAACGCCGCCATGTAAAACTTTGTGCGGGTTCAGCAGTTTTTCATTCACCTCCAGAACGCACTGGCTATACCCTTGCTCAAATGTGGTGAAATTCAACCCTATCAACTCACCAAATGGGTTAAATCCTTTTGATTCCGTAGGTAGCTTCTCAATCATGCTGCCCCCTCGCGAAGTAGTGTCATAACATCATAATATTACATGATGCTGCCATTTCATATAACGTTCTGCACGTATGCGAAGTGCAGCCAAAGCTACAATTTGGACGAAGGAGACTTTCATCATCTTGTCATTCGTTAATTACAATTCATAAGCCTGGGGAAAGCCCGATGTCAAGGTAAACTATGATTTGTATTGTCATTTCATTGCTCTGACTACCACGAATGAACCCTCCCCATAACCCTCCTTTACCAGCTCAATACCCTTTATCTCCGCCAGATTATGGAAGATTGTCTGGGTGAAATTAAACCTCTTGAACCCTGCTTTTCTCAAACATGAAACAACCTGCTTCACGGAATAGAAAGTGGCTACCCGGTAAAATACATTTTCATCTTTATGTCGCTGATACAACTGCCCAATAGGGCTATCTTTATCAATGAATCCTATTATCAGGCATCCACCGTGCTTTAACACCCGGTATGCCTCGTTAAATGCCACTTCTATATTATCTAGAAAGCAGATTGTGGTGACCATTGCAGCAAAGTCGAACTGCGAGTTACGGAAAGGGAGGCTCTCGCCTACACCGCCGATGACCTCAATTCCCCTTCCTTGGGCTATTTCCATCATTTTCTTTGATGGTTCGAGCCCGAGCTTGATTCCCAAAGGCGCTGCAAACCGGCCACTGCCGACACCAATTTCGAGACCCTTCCCACGCTGGGGCAATAGCTTCTTTATCGCTTGAAGCTCCGCCTCGTAGGCAAATTTGTGCCTGTCAAACCACTGTTCGTACTGCAGCGGGTGCTTCTCAAACAGTTCAATTCTTGCCATATTGCATCCCTGAGCATAAAATAATACTCTCTGTGGGGCTTGTTAGGCCAATATGATTAAAGCGGTTTGTTTTGATTTACATGCAACTTTAGCGCACTATCAGCCTTCTCGTGAAGAGGTGTATGCCACAGCCTGTCATGAGCTTGGCCTTGAGGTATCTCCTGAGGCACTCCGTGAATCCCTTCCCCAGGCTGATGCCTGGTGGCGGGAGGAAAATTCTCGTTCTCCAATAAGTAAAAAACCACCAAAAGAGAAAACTGCCGCTTATAGTGAATATGTGCTCAGAGCCTTGAGAGGAGCTGGCCTGGAGGTTAGTCATGATGTCGCGCTTCAAATATTAACGAAGATATTCCAAAATGGATTGAAATTCGAGCTTTATGATGATGCCCTGCCGACTCTAAAACTGCTCAAGGAACGCAATCTCATTCTGGGACTGATATCCAATGTTGGTATAGATACGGATTCAATATGCAAGGATTTAGGGCTACAGCCCTATCTCGATTTCCAGGTAACCTCCTTTGAAGCAGGACATGATAAACCTCATCCAGAAATATTCTTGACTGCCCTTGAAAAAGCTCAGGTTAAGGCTGAAGAGGCAATATATGTTGGCGACCAATATGATTTAGATGTTGTTGGCGCCCGTGGCGTTGGCATGAAAGCAGTACTCATTGACCGCAATGATTCCTTCACCAACGTCACCGATTGCCCTCGAATTCACAGCCTGACAGAGGTTGTAGAATACATTTAGTAAACCACCACACCACTCAGGGATAACAACAATAACCAAGAGCTATCTTGATTCCGAGGATAGCCTCTCCCTCAAGGCCTTCAGATTCACCACATCCTCTCTGTTATATTGCAGCAGCAAAGCCAGGGCATTGTAGTCGTGGTCGATTTTGTATCTCCACCACAACTCCACCGCTTCCACCCCATCGATGCCCTGCAGTCGCCGCGGAATGCCCAGTTGTTGCTCCACTCCCTTAAGACCCCCATATAGATTGTTATCCCAGCAGTCATACATCAGGTCGTGGTGCTGAAACCTGGCTTCAAGATCCATACCCATAGAAGTGTGAATGAAAGGAAAGTCAAATCTGCTGCCATTATAGGTATAGATTGTATTCACACCCTCAAGGGCTTTGAGAAGGTTATCTCCGGTCACTTCTTTATCTACTAATTGAATAACTTCGTCATTCTTGCCATCACAGCGGTAAATACCGATTACGGTTATAGCGTCAGAAAAGAGAGATAAGCCAGTGGTCTCGATATCCAGGTAGGCCTCAAGCAACAAATACATTAGCTCCTTCCGGCCAAATAGAAGCCGTTACCTCAACTATTCCCCGGGGCGTTACGCCTTACCAGCTCTGGTAGAGAAGATGCGTCACTTTTAACCAGGCAAGGTGTGCGCTCTTTCTTACCTCTGTGTTCAGGTAATCTTGAGGACATTGAACCTGCAACTATTATAACACAGGGGTTAACAATCAATACTCGCAGAAAGGAGGCGAAGTTTTAAATGAGGCCCCGCTTTTGTAAAATCCACAGTATGCCTGGGACTCTAATGTCCAGCTCAGTATCCTCAGGAAGGTTCAGCAAAAAATCACTTATCTTATCCCGCGGGACTGTTAAAACCTCAATCTCCTCGCTGATTTCTTTTTCCCTTTTCCCCACAAACTCAGCCTCGGGAGCGAAGAAATGAGTTAACCTAGTGGAAGTTAACACCGGGGACAGCGGCACTGATTTGTAATTTCCATTTTCAATCGCTCCTTTTCATAAAGATATCCTATTCCCTTGTTATTGTTCCTGAATAAATGAAGGAACGCTGTTTCATTTTTATCCACCTCCCCTCATCAATACCAATTAGGTTGCCACATTGACACTTAATCTCACTCCCATCCCTGACGCTGTAATCCTCAACTATTCGGGCCTTCCAGCAATGTAATAGGCGCCCCTTCCCAACTTTCACGTATTTAAAGATTTTGCCCTTACACCGAGCGCATTTTATCACTATCATTCTATACCTCTTCGACGTCAGTTAAGTTACGTTGAACTCTGTGTTTCATCCTGGATTTCTTAAGACCGTTCAGAAAGTAGCTAGCTGGGTCGTTAGGCTGACGTTTCTTGGTTGCCTCGATAAGCCTTTCCAAGACGCCAACAGGGTAGCGGTAAATTAGCTTTCTAACGGAACCGGCACTGATACCAAACTTAAGCAAATCAGCCTCAACTTCCTTAATTCTTATACGATAGCGTTCCCTTTTCTTTGCTTTCATTGCTTCTCTAATCAAACTATCGATAATTGCAGGGTTATTATAGTTTTGCCAGAAGTAAAAGGAAATGAGATTTAACGTGAGATATCCTTACAATTTACTCAAGGCCGAACGAGTGTCCTGGTACAGGGGTGGCAGACGTATCACGTAGAGCCAAAAGTTCCGTTCTACCTTGACATCTCCATAGCTAGAGCCTATATAATGAATCAAAAGATAAGGAGGTGAATTGCCATGATGGAATATCCGCTATTGCTGAGGACTTTTCTTGTGAGAGCTGCAAAATTTTTCCCAAAGAAAGAACTTGTCTCATCATATCCGAATGAGACCTTCCGCTATACCTATGCAGACTATTTTAAGAGGACATGTCAGTTAGCTCATGCGCTCGAATCACTGGGGGTAAAAAAGGGAGACAGGGTAGCCAGCTTCGCCCTCAATAACCACCGACACATGGAACTCTACTACGGTGTACCGTGTATAGGGGCTGTGCTCCATACCGTGAACCCAAGGCTTCCCCAGCATCATATGGTCTATGTAATAAACCATGCAGAGGACAAGGTTATGTTTATAGACGAGGACCTCCTATTCTTGATAGAGGCTATAAAGGACCAGTTAAAAACGGTCAAACACTTTGTCGTCTTATCTCAGAGTGGTAAACTCCCCGAGACAAGTCTTTCACCCGTATGTTTATACGACGAACTGATTTCACAATTTCCGGAATCCTACGATTTCCCTGAAGACCTTGATGAGTGGGATCCTGCTTTTATCTGCTATACCTCTGCAACTACCGGTGACCCTAAGGGGGTTGTATATACACATAGAGGACTTGTATTACACAGTTACGCAGTAGCCGTGATGCTTGTAGGTTCAGAAGATGCTTGTGTACTGCATATAGTGCCTATGTTCCACGCAAATGCCTG
>DAOUSX010000114.1 GCA_030627025.1 Dehalococcoidia bacterium | reverse complement strand
TCTGGTTGTAGAATACGATGGTACAAAGTATTATGGCTTTCAATGGCAACTTGGATTGCCCACTATTCAAGATGAGGTGGAAAAGGCTATCAACAAATTTTGTGGTCGGAGCAGTCGAGCTATGGCAGCTAGCAGAACTGATGCCGGTGTGCATGCTAAAGGGCAAGTGGTAAGCTTTTGGGCGAAGGAAGGATTATCCACTATGACGATGGTAAAGGCGTTAAACTATTACCTTCCTAGAGATATAGCGGTTAAGGCGGCTTGTCGAACTAGCGATGATTTTAATGTCAGGCGGGATGCTTTGAGTAGGGAATATTGCTACTTTATCCTGAATACTGAAGCTCGGTCTCCATTCAGCGAAGGCTTTGCTTTGCATGTTTCCAGTACATTGGATACAAACCTGATGAGTAAAGCGTGCCAGCTTATTGTTGGCAGCCATGATTTTACATCCTTTGCTACCTCTTTAAATAGTTCGAAGAACGCGGCGCGTAATGTTTACAAAGCGGAGGTTCATAAAAAGCAGTGTTTAATCGTTTTTCGGATGGTAGCTGATTCGTTCTTGCCTCACCAAGTACGCAATACCATTGGACTCCTGATTAAGCTAGGATCAGGTAGAATGGGAATCGAGGATCTTAAGAATATTATGGAGGCGAGAATTTTTGGCTTAGCTGGTCCCAGAGCTCCTGCTTGCGGTTTGTACTTGAATAGGGTTAATTATTGTAAACCTCTGGGAGTTCAGCAATGAAGACTCATAGTCCTAGCGCCACAGAGATTAAAAGAGAGTGGCAGGTTATTGATGCCAGTGGACAGGTTCTGGGTAGATTAGCATCCCAGGTAGCCAAACTGTTAATGGGAAAGCATAAATCAATTTATACACCTCATCTTGATACTGGTGATTATGTTATAGTGCTTAATGCTGCCAAGGTGAAGCTCACTGGTAAGAAAAGTAAACAAAAGATTTACTATCGGCATTCTGGTTATCCTGGAGGGTTGAGAGAACTTAGTTTCCAGGAATTGTTCTCCAAGCGTCCTGCACGGGTAATAGAAATAGCTGTTAAGGGAATGTTACCCAAAAACCGCTTGGGCAAAGCTATGTTTAAGAAACTGAGGGTTTATTCCGGGAGTGAGCATCCACATCATGTTCAAGTCACATCAAGGAGATGAAATTCAATGGATGAGCAAGCTTATGTCTGGGGCACAGGGAAGCGTAAATGCGCTATAGCGAGAGTTAGACTTTTCACTGGTGATGGAAAGATTATTGTCAATGGCAAGCCTTATCAAGAGGTTTTTCCCCGTCTTCTACATCGTCAATTAATAGAAGCCCCTAGTCGAGTTACTGAAACCACGGGTAAATATGACACTATTGTAAAGATAGGAGGCGGTGGTTTGAGTGGTCAGGCTGCGGCTATTCAGCACGGCATTGCCCGAGCTCTGGTCAAACAGAACGAGTTATTTAAATCTCTGTTGCGGCAGGAAGGGTTGCTCACTCGAGATGCCAGAGTCAAAGAACGCAAGAAATACGGTCTTAAGCGGGCTCGTAAAGCGCCACAATACACTAAGCGCTAACGCGGATAATCCAAACTGTTCCCCTCCACCGAAGTAGAAATAGCTATGTTGACATCATAATACAAATTTAGCTAAAATAACTTCAATGAAGCTAATAGTTATGGGTTTGGGACAATGTGGTGGCAGAATTGCTGATAGGTTTGCCTGGCTTAACAAGAGAGCGAAAGTTGTACGCGGACTTAACGTAATTGCTGATATCTTCGCTATTAATACAGATATTGCTGATTTAAGTGGACTATCTAACATCAAAGCTGACTGCAAACACAGGATTGTTGTGGGAGGGCGGAAGACTGGAGGGCATGGAGTAGGCAAGATAAGTGAACTTGGCGCTGAAATAGCGAGAGAAGACGGCGACAAGATCATAGATGCTGTAAGGTCAGCGGAACAATTTCCTGAGACTGATGCTTTTCTATTGATTGCTGGTGCTGCGGGTGGCACTGGCTCCGGAGCAATAGGGGTATTAACGCGGTTCCTGAAAGACCGCTACGTAGGAAAGCCAATTTATAATATAATTGTTCTCCCTTTTCGACAGGAAGAGACATCCGAAGCAAGAACGATTTACAATACCGCTATTTGCCTTAAATCGGTATATTTAGTAGCTGACGCCATAGTTCTTATTGATAACCAGAGGTATATCAGGAAGGATTACTCAATTGCAGAAAACCTGGCGAGGATTAATGCCCGGGTAGTTGAGCCATTTTACAATCTACTTTGTGCTGGTGAGGAGACGAAGCCAAAATATATTGGATCAAAGATGCTCGACGCTGGAGATATAATACAGACTCTAGCAGGATGGACAGCAATTGGGGTAGGCAAATCGCTAATTCGGCGGAGGAAATTCCCGCTCAAAGACAAAACTCACTTTAAGGACAAGATGACCGAAACCAACAAGGGAGTCCATGCAATGGATAGGGCTCTAAGTGAATTATCGCTCACATGTGACCCTAAAAATGCAAGGAGAGCTCTTTACCTCCTCTCCGCACCAGCTGGAGAGATGAATATGGACGTAATGAAAGAGCTTGGAGACAATTTAAGAGCGATAGCCCCGAATGCTCTAATACGAAGTGGGGATTATCCCAGGCAAAAAAGGGCAGTAGACGTTTCTGTAATTCTATCCGATTTTAGCGCTTTAGGAAAGGTGACAAACTACTTCACCAAAGCAATTGACTTGATCGCGGTTATAAAAGCGAGGCAGGGATTACACTATGCTAACAGAGAAGTTGAAGAAATCTTCAATGATATTCCTGTACTGCTATAATTACGAAATAGTCGATATACTAGCTTCCTCGTAGTAGCTGAAGACATGGCAAAAACGTAGCTTTTTCCCTAGCCTTTGCTCTTAGTAAAGATTTGCCATGTGCGCGCTATAGCTTCATTGCGAGCTTTCCAGGCTTGTTGTTCTGCCTCCTCGCGGATTTTTAATGCTTGAGCTATGTTTTCCTCACAAATTTTGCTAGCTTGTTGCTCAACTTCCTCGCGGGCTTCTAATGCCTGTGCTACACTCTCTTCATAAGCCTTTACAGCCTGTCGTTTACTCTCCTCACGTATTTTTAGCGCCTGTGCTACATTTTCCTCACAAACCTTCGCAGCTTGTTGCTTAGCTCCTTCATAGAGTTTTTCTATCTGTCCTTCTTGCTCTTTATACGCCGCTTGTACTTGACGTTCAGCCTCCATATAAGCCGTGTAAGCCATCATTGCCCGTTGTTGAATTTCAGCGAGGGATTCTATAGTTTGCTTAGGTTTCTTAGAAACTTTTTTCGCTTGCTGTTCAGTTTTTCCTTCGTCTACGTCAGTATCGGAAAATTGCTCTTCCTGGCTCAACATGATATACCTCCTTTGCCTATTACACCTTTCCTTTCAATACATTTACTCGCCGTTTACACAGGTTTGCCCCAAGGATGCAAGTCCTGAAGAAAAACAAGTCCGCTTCAATTGCCTATGTAGCCTCGCTTTTGCTTAGTCTTGCTCCACATCTTGTTCTTCGCCCTCTGCCAGCCCAATCTGTTCAACTTCTTCGACATATTTATCTTTATTGGTAGCATACATTTTGGCTAGGAGGTTCAAACGTGCCTCGATCTCCTTGCTGGGCTCCACTGGCTTCTTCTCTTCTTCCTCGCTGATTTCATCTTTACTTATTGCTTCCTCAAACAGCTTTGATGGCTCCACAGTAACTTCCTTAGCTTGTTGGCTTTCCTTCTCGCCTTCGCCTATCAGCTCCTGAAATACTTGTACTGATGCCATTGCAGCCCTCTTGGCTGATTTACTTGTTTCCTCAGCTCTATTAACTGCCTGTTCGAATGTCTTCATTGAGGCAATAACAGCTTTGCTGGCTTCTTCAGTAGATTTTCTAATGGTTTTGCTAGATGCTTCGGTTATTTCTTCAGCTTTATTTATAGCCTCCTGGGACGCTCTTCTCGTTTCTTCAGCGGTTTCCTTAGCCAATTGGCCTGCTTCGTCAACTTTGCTTATTGCCTCTTGAGAAGCTTTTTTTGCTTCTTCAGTGTCCTTTATGATGCCTTGGCTTATTTGTTCGGCTTTGTTCATTGCTTCCCTAGCGACTCCCTTAGCTTCCCCGGCAGCTTCTTCAGCTCTTCCCATCGCTTCTCGAGATGTTTTTGCCGCCGTTTCAATAGTCTCTATAACTGATTTGATTAATTGTTCAGCCTTACTTTCTGTTTCCTGAGATGCTCCTTTCGCCTCCTCAGCCGCTTCCTTGGCTGCTTGGCTCATCTTGTCAGCTTTGCTTGTTGCTTCCTGAGACAGTTTCTTTGCCTCCTCAGCCGCTTCCTTGGCTGCTTGGCTCATCTTCTCGGCTCTACTCATCGTTTCGTGAGCCACCCTTTTTGCCTCTTC
>DAOUSX010000057.1 GCA_030627025.1 Dehalococcoidia bacterium | reverse complement strand
GTTAGCCTCGCTTTTCTGCTAAGGTTAAATGCCTAAAGCGGCAGGATATCTAAACAAGCTTAATATATTTCCTTGAGGCTGTTATAATACCTCCCTCTAAAGAAGAGGGAAGAGAATTATCTTTCTAGGGAATTTTTATCGTAGTGGCTAAGGCAAAAACACAGGAGCTGGCCCATTTCAATGTTCGCGGTATTGTTCAAGGAGTAGGCTTCAGGCCTTTTGTTTATGGGCTAGCCACCAAACATAATGTTAAGGGATGGGTTTGTAATACCTCCGAGGATGTCAAGATTGAGGTGGAGGGGGAAGCAGAGGCAATTGAGCAGTTTTATTTGGAGCTTCAAACAAAAGCTCCTCCCCTGGCTCATATCGAAGATGTAACCATTAGCTATCACCCCCCCATTGGTTATAAAAAGTTTGAAATCCGCCATAGCACCGTCGCGGCGGGGAAATACCAACTCATTTCACCAGATATCGCCACCTGTCAGGCTTGCTTAAGCGAACTATTGAATCCCAATGACCGGCGCTATCGCTATCCCTTTACCAACTGTACTAACTGTGGGCCACGATTTACCATAATTGAGGATATGCCCTATGACCGCCCAAAAACGACCATGCGAGGCTTCCGAATGTGCCCTCAATGTCAGGCAGAGTATGACAATCCACGGGACCGCCGCTTCCATGCTCAGCCAAATGCTTGCCCTCAATGTGGTCCCCGAGTTGAATTAGTTGATGCTCAAGGCGATGCTATAGCATGTTCGGATGCCATAGCCAGTGCCAGTCAACTATTAAAAGAGGGGAAAATCGTCGCCGTTAAGGGCTTAGGGGGATTTCTCTTAGCTTGCAATGCCAGCAGTGAAACGGCGGTTAAGACTTTGCGAAAAAGGAAGAAACGCTCCTCCAAGCCATTCGCCATAATGGTGACCGATATGGATGAAGTTAAGAAGCATTGCTATGTTTCCCCAAAGGAAGAAAAGCTGCTAACCTCTCCTCAAAGCCCCATTGTGCTTATGAAATGGAGAGATGACGCATCTGTATCTCGAGAGGTGGCTCCAGACCTACAATACTTGGGGGTCATGCTGCCCTATACACCCCTACACCACATTTTGCTCAGGGATACAGGTTTGCCTTTAGTGATGACCAGCGGCAACCTCAGCGAAGAGCCTATTGCCAAAGATAATGATGAAGCGTTAAGAAGGCTTTCAGGAATTGCCGATTACTTCCTGATTCACAACCGGGATATTTATTCTTGTTATGATGATAGCGTCACCATGGTGGAAAGGGGAACAAGCCAACTTGTGAGGCGCGCGCGCAGCTACGCTCCCTATCCTATTCACCTTACATTTAAAGCCAGACAGGTGCTCGGTTGTGGCGCTGAGATGAAAAGTACTTTCTGCCTGACTAGAGATAACTATGCTTTCTTAAGCCAGCATATTGGCGACATGGAAAATGTAGAAACTTTGGAGCATTTTGATAATACCATCTCGTTGTATAGGAGGCTATTTCGTATTGAGCCTGAAATTATTGCCTGCGACTTTCATCCAGATTATCTCTCCACTAAATATGCTCAAGAGCTAAGTGAATCTGGCATAAAACTTATACCTGTGCAGCATCATCACGCCCATATTGTGAGCTGCATGGTAGATAATAGATTAGAAACCCCAGTTATAGGAGTCGCTTTTGATGGCACAGGGTTGGGAGACGATAGATATATCTGGGGTGGAGAATTCTTGGTGGCTGATTACCAAGGTTTTAGCAGAGTGGGGCATTTGGAATATCTGCCTTTGCCCGGCGGCGATGCCGCTATAAAAAGACCTTACCGCACCGCTATTGGCTATATCCTTAGTTTACTGGGAGAGGATACCTTAAATGCCCTCATTGTGGGCACAGCGAAGCAACCTCAATTAGCCTTCAGGGCGAAGGTTAGCGAACTTGAAACGGAAATTATCAAACGCCAGATAGAAAGGGGGCTAAACACCCCATTAACCTCGAGCACGGGACGCCTATTTGATGCTATATCAGCCCTGATAGGCATAAGGAATGAAATAGATTATGAAGGGCAAGCGGCTGTGGAGTTGGAGATGGCTGCGTATGCTTGTCATTGCGAGGAGCACAGCGACGAAGCAATCTCCAGTGATGAGGAAAGCTACCCATACGGCATAATTGCAGACAAAGGAATGAAAATTGTGCAGCTAGGAGATTTGCTCTCAGCTATAATCGAGGACTTAACGCAGGGCATTTCTCCAGGGAGAATATCACTCAAATTTCATGACACTATAGCCAAAATGACAAATGAAATGTGCCAGTTGATAGCTGACGAAACTGGTATTAATCAAGTAGCCTTAAGTGGCGGTGTATTTCAAAATCGCTTACTGCTGAGAAAAACGATTAAATTACTGGGAAACAGTGGCTTCCAGGTATTCACTCACCGGCAAGTGCCTTGCAATGATGGCGGTATTTCTCTAGGGCAAGTGGTCGTCGCCAATTTCGCTAAATAGTTACTCCTGAAAACCCTACAAAAAATCAACTGCGGTTAGTTGTTGGATTTATCAAAGGGCTTGGGCTAAAATACCATGAGCAATGTGTTTAGCAGTTCCAGTTAGAATTGTCGCCATAGAAGGTGATGAGGCAGAGACAGAGATAGGGGGCGTGAGACGTCGAGCTAGCATCGCTCTGACCCCGGAAGTAAGGGTGGGTGACTATGTGCTGCTTCACACTGGCTATGCCATAGGTGTTGTAGATGAAGTTGAAGCCAAAGAGACCCTAAAATTATTGCAAGAGATAGCGAGTGTGAGTGAAGTTCATTGAGGAGTATCGAAATAGCGAGCTAGCTAGAAAACTAGCACACCGTATCGCTAAGCACACCACCAGGCAAATCAGGTTAATGGAATTTTGTGGTGGGCATACACATGCCATAATGAGATATGGGATTCGCCAGCTTGTTCCCAAGATAGTGGAAATGAGGTCAGGGCCGGGCTGCCCCGTGTGCGTAACGGCGATTGGCGATCTGGATAAGGCTATTGCTCTGGCTCATTTGCCCGGCATTATCATCACTTTTGGAGACATGATGAGGGTTCCTGGTAGTTACTCTAGCTTACAGCAGGCAAAGGCTGAAGGTGCCGACATACGAATTGTCTATTCCACTTTGGATGCTATAGAAACAGCAAAAGCTAATCCTAAGAAGTCAGTCATCTTTATCGGCATCGGCTTTGAGACCACGGCACCAACCATAGCCGCCTCTATAATTAAGGCAAAAAAGGAAGGGGTAGAAAATTTCTATGTCCTTTCCCTGCTCAAGTTAACTCCGCCAGTGATGAGAGCATTGCTGGAGTCAGGTGAGGTCAAGCTAGATGGTGTTATTGGTCCGGGGCATGTCTGCGTTATAACTGGCTCTCATCCCTATGAGTTTATCCCCGAGGATTATGGAGTTGGCTATGTTATCTCAGGCTTCGAGCCCCTGGATATTTTACTAAGCATAGATAAGCTAGTGGAGCAAATTGAAAGCGGCAAGCCAAAAGTAGAGATAGCCTATCGCCGTGGAGTAAAGCCAGAAGGGAATAGAAAAGCATTAGAATTGATAGATGAGGTTTTTGAAATTGATGGTGCCGACTGGCGAGGAATTGGAAACGTGCCTCAAAGTGGCTTAAAGATTAACAAGGAATACCAGCATTTTGATGCTGACAATGCTTTCTCGATAAGTCTAAAACCTGCTAAAGAGCCTAAAGGATGTTGCTGTGGGGATATACTACGTGGTGTTGCCTTACCTTTCGATTGCAAGCTCTTTGGTAAAGTTTGCACTCCGGAAAAACCTGTGGGTCCCTGCATGGTCTCCAGTGAAGGAACTTGTGCTGCCTATTATCAGTATGGAGCAAGCTATGAATGATACCATTCTTTTAGCCCACGGCAGCGGTGGCAAATTAAGCCATGATTTAGTAGAGAGAAAATTTCTTCCCTCGCTGGCTAATCCTTTGTTAAACAAGTTAGATGACTCAGCTATTTTTGAAGCTAGTGGCCGCCTTTCTTTCACCACTGATAGCTATGTAGTCAATCCCATCTTCTTCCCCGGCGGAGATATAGGCAAGTTGGCTGTTTGTGGTACGGTTAACGATTTATCCATGAACGGAGCTAAACCTCTATATTTGA
The DNA here is from genome assembly GCA_030627025.1 of Dehalococcoidia bacterium. Classification (GTDB taxonomy): domain Bacteria; phylum Chloroflexota; class Dehalococcoidia; order GIF9; family AB-539-J10; genus CG2-30-46-19. The sequence continues at coordinate 2,511 of DAOUSX010000057.1, read as the reverse complement.
GTCTATCCGTAATCATAGAGGAGGGCCTCCTCATAGCTGAACTTGAACGCATAGTCCAGTCAATAAAAGCAGCCGCTGATGAGGCACAGGTAGATATAATCACCGGGGATACCAAGGTAGTAAACCAAGGGCAGGCCGATAAACTATTTATCAATACCTCGGGGATAGGCATTATTCCTGCTGGAATTGATATTTCAGGAGCCAATGCTAAAGCTGGCGATAGGGTTATTTTGAGCGGCACCATTGGCGACCATGGCATAGCTATAATGAGCCAACGTGAGGGACTCAGGTTCGAGACACTCCTGGAGAGCGATTGTGCTCCATTGAACAAATTGGTGGCTCAAATGCTGAAAGCCTCCCCAAATATTCACTGCCTCCGTGACCCTACCAGAGGCGGGCTGGCTACCACACTTAACGAATTTGCTAAGCAATCTAATGTGGGCATTGTGGTAGAAGAGGATAAGATACCGGTAAAAGAGGGGGTTAAGGCTGCTTGTGAGCTTTTAGGCTTCGACCCTGTTTATGTCGCCAATGAGGGTAAGCTGGTAGCTGTAGTCAGGCCAGGTGATGCTAGTAAGGTTCTAGCTCAAATGAAGCAGAACCGCTATGGAAGAGATGCAGCTATCATTGGTGAGGTAACTAACGACCATACTGGAAGGGTGATCATGAAAACAAAACTAGGCCCTTCCCGAATTATTGACATGCTCTCTGGTGAGCTATTACCAAGGATATGCTAGGTGAAATTAGTCAGTGGAACTGCTTATCGTTTCTACGTTTTTTCTGTAGCTGGAGGGAATAATGTTTATTCATAATGATAGCTTTTCTCGAGTAAACTTCAGCGCAAGTGCTACAATAGATACAGGCAAAAGGATTATACTCTACAGCCTTGACTGGTGGAGTGATTGCCTACGGGGAGTTAAGAAGCTATAGTGATAATCGAATAGCAGCTTCTGGGTTGAATTGCCGCGGTGTGAAAGGGGTGATTTAGCGTCTTCTCCGTCGGAACATGGAGAAAAGCCACATCATTGCCAGCACGCCAAAGAACGGGGATATATTAATTCCAGTGCCGCCGCCACTTGGAGTTATAACGGTGGGAGATTTATCAGTTGGCTCCATTTTGGTTATGGCTTCGTCCGCAACTTCATAGGCCATTAATTCAACACCGATGAATCTTTCCGGCATCCAGCCTAACGGATTGTTCCTGCCAGTAGCCTCAAGCCAGACCCAGCCTGATTCGCCGTTAATGGACAGAATTCGGTTAGCCTTGTTGTATTCGGGTAGATATACCAGCGTCGCGGCGTGTCCTGGTGCCAATACTATCGCCGAGCGAAGTCCTGCCCCTTTATACATTGCAGCAAGCAATATGGCGTAGTCCTCGCAGTCACCATAGCCAATTCCTTCATTGCCAATAGAGGTTGCTAATTCGTCAGCATTCCGGGCAAATTCTTTGAAGCCGAACTGGTCTTCATCAGGGGTATATCTGACCTTGTCGCGAGCAAAGGCGAAAATTTTCTCTGCCCTTCGATTGGAATTGGGGTAATCTACAGCAAATTGTTGACCAAGCTGGTAAGCCGTATCGGCATTTTCCCCCAAGCTTTCACCGAGTATGATGGGGCAGAATCCTGTTTCCGAGACCTGCAAGAAGCCATCTTCGCCGGCAGAATTGGTGCGGCATATGCTCCAATCGTCGTAAACCTCACCATTCTCCTCATAGTAATTTGTTGATGACACTGCTGAGGCAGTAGCCGGCATTATCGTCATCAAGATTGCCGCAAAAAGCAGGACAGCTTGTAAAGGTTTTGCCATAGCAACTCACAATAAATACATGGTTAAAGCGCTATGCATTATCAAACCAAAGAAAATCAAATAACCGAAAACATAGATTCCTACCGCAACTGGATTCTGCTCAACGCTGAGGAAAGGAATTTTTGGCGTCAACTTGTCCACGACACGCAGTAGGGCTATTCCTAAAAGAAGGGCTACCAGAAAGCTAACAGCAACCAACCCCAGCCTCTTGGGATCAATCAGACTTGCCAACAAGCCACCGCCAGCTACAGCAGGGCCCGTTACCACCCCATGGATGACCAGGCCAACCAGAATGAAAAAACCACCTATGAACAGACCTACTGAAATCGGGTTCTCTCCTATTCTCTCTCGTTCCTGAATGCGCGGGGTAAGTGCATCCAGCACCCTGATTCCAAGCCAGGCCAGCAAAGTACAAATGAATGTCCAAATTATGACTCTGCCTACCCAGAGCAGTACTACCACATAGAAGGCGGTGCTGGGACCTATCGCTTCCATAGCAATATTATAACCTATATGAGAAAAAATTATATTGTCAGACGGCGTTACAATTTAAGCTTTATAGTAAAGATTCCTCCACAATTTGGGAGATATCCTTGATGGCTAATTCCTCTTCCAGCCCTTCTGTCTTGACTGCGTCCTCGAGCATCATCATGCAAATAGGGGATGCTACGGCTAAGATGTTTGCGCCGGTATTGCGCGCCTCCC
>DAOUSX010000202.1 GCA_030627025.1 Dehalococcoidia bacterium | reverse complement strand
TTGGCGGAATATGCCAGGTCGGACAACCCTCTGGAGGCATCTATTGGAATGGCGGCTATCAACTCACTGATAGTAGACATCGATGAGGCTAGGTGTGTTGAGGAAAATGCCTTTGACATCCTGGCACGAGAAGGGATGGATAAGAAAATTGCTATAGTAGGTCATTTCCCGTGGGTTTCTAAACTTAGAACTGTGGCTAAGAGACTCTGGGTTATAGAACAAAGACCTGAAGAAGGGGATTTACCAGCTGAAGCAGCAGAGAGCATACTGCCTCAAGCTGATGTTGTTGGCATTACCGGCACTTCGTTCATAAATCATACCATAGAAAGGTTGTTGGAGTTGAGCAAGAGTAGCTTCACTATTATGGTGGGACCCACCAGCCCTCTATCGCCGGTTTTGTTTGATTATGGGGTGGATGTCATTGCTGGGGTCAAGGTGGTCGAGCCTGAGAAAACGATTCGTTGTATCAGTGAGGGCGCAATTTTTAGTCAAATCGCGGGGATAAAACTTGTAACTATCGCTAAAAGGGTTACCTTGGCCAGAGAAGAAGGAGCTAAATGACCAAGCTTTTTGATTCTTTCCAGCGGGGCATAAATTACCTTAGAGTCTCAGTTACCGACCGCTGCAACCTACGGTGCATTTACTGCATGCCTCGTGGAGGTGTTCTCTGGATGCCGCATAGTGAGATACTATCTTATGAGGAAATTTCAGCTGTTGTTCAGTTAGCAGCCGAGCTAGGCATTAACAAGGTGAGACTTACCGGTGGTGAGCCGCTGATTAGAGCAGAGTTGCCTGAACTTGTCCGAATGCTCTCTGAAGTAAAGGGAATTAATGACATATCCTTAACCACAAATGGGACGCTTCTCAAGAAATATGCGATGGAGCTCAAGCAAGCAGGACTAAAGCGAGTTAACATAAGTTTAGACACGCTTAAGGCTGATAGATTTCGGGATATAACTCGCTGTGGGGAGTTGAAGGATGTTCTTGATGGCATCAATGCGGCAATGAATGCTGACCTTCATCCGCTCAAAATAAACATGGTGGTCATGCGAGGCATAAATGACGATGAGGTGCTTGACTTTGCCAGGATGACTTACAAGCAAGGGTGGCATGTCCGATTTATTGAGCTCATGCCCTTTACCGAAATAGCGGAAGTTGTGCCATCGGCTGAATTGCGACAGCGTATCGGGCTGCTTGGTCCACTTCTGAAAGCTGAAAGCTATCAGAAGTCAGCTAACAGTGGCAATGGACCAGCTAGGTATTACCGTTTACCTGGAGCCAGGGGCACTATAGGCTTTATCAGCCCTATCACTGAGCCTTTTTGCTCGGATTGTAATCGACTGCGGCTCACTTCGGATGGACGGCTATGTCCTTGCCTTTTATGGGATGAAGGCGTTGACTTAAAACAGCCGCTGCGTAGCAATGTCTCCCCTGAGGAGATAAAGCGTCTAATTCTAAAGGCAGTTGCCTTGAAGCCAGAACGTCATCACTTATGTGAAGATGTGCCTATTTCTATAAAGCGAAGGATGTCACAGGCTGGAGGATAGAAAAGGATGGGTGAAAATAAAGGAGGTAGCTAATGGCAGAAGTAGAGCGGGTACGTATGGTGGATGTTACTGAAAAAGGAGAAACAAAGCGTGAGGCCGTAGCGGAAGGGAGAGTAAAAATGAAGCCTGCCACTGTAGACCTCATCCGCCAGGGCAGGATAGCGAAGGGGGACGTGTTAACTGTAGCGCAGACTGCAGGGATAATGGCAGCGAAGGAGACTTACCGTCTTATACCGCTATGCCATCCCTTGCTCCTTACCAATGTCGCCGTAGAGTTTCGCATTCCTGAGAAAGGCGATTTTATTGACGTCACTGCCCTTGCTAAAGGCGTTGGAAAAACGGGCTTCGAAATGGAAGCACTGGTTGCTGTGTCGGTGACTGCTTTAACTATTTATGATATGTGCAAGATAGTTGATAAGAGCATGGTGATTGAGGAAATTCGCCTGGTTAAGAAAAGTGGTGGTAAGAGCGGGGTTTATGTTGCTTAACCTTGATTGATTTTTTCAGGTTAGTCGAAAGTTCTGCCAGGATCATCAAAGTAATTCAAAACCTCTGTTCGTTCTCCTCACCAGATTTTTCCTCGCCAATCGTTCCAGATGTTTTTCAATCATGATTTTTTCAAGGAGTTCATATATTTCCTGCGGCTCGGGCAATTTTCCATAGATGAAAGCCTGGGGAACGATTTCTTGAACAGTCCGCTCCTCGCTCAAGAAGTCTATCAGTTTCTTTTCCCTTTCGAATATCTTGTTCAAATAGGCATCTAATTTTTTCTTTATTGTTTCATGTCCGTATGTGATGGACTTGTGGCTCGAGATGGCAATTTCGAAGTCAAATTCCTTCATATTTTCAATGGACTTGATGAACTGGTCAACATCTGAATCTATACAACCATACCATGGTCCAAACGTGGATAGATCGATGTCGGCTAAGAAAACCAGGCGCTCACTCGGAACGGAAAAGCAACAATGACCTGCTGAGTGCCCCGGCGTATGAATCACGTTTAGCTTGATAGACCCAAGGTCAAAAACATGCCCATTTTCGAATTCCAAGTCAACCCTCGAGTCCTTCAACCCAAAAAAATCTCGAAAGTATAAATCGAGGGATTTCTCCAATTCTGTTCCAGGAGGTAAGCCATAAAGCTCCTTTAATTTTTCTACTGACCTTATCGGAGGGGCATCCAATTTGTGACAGCATATTTTGGCGTCCT
>DAOUSX010000034.1 GCA_030627025.1 Dehalococcoidia bacterium | reverse complement strand
CATCGAGAAGGCTGAAAGGAGAGCTAATGGAATTTAAAGGTAAAAAAGTGATTATTACAGGAGGGTCTAGTGGAATAGGTAAATCTGCAGCCAGGATATTTGCCACTAAAGGGGCAAATATAACTATCTTAGCAAGACGAGAGGATATGCTAAAAAGGGCGGTGAAGGAAATATCCTCTTCTGCTATAGACGCTAACCAGAAGATTTCTTATGCAAGAGTTGATGTCTCTAATCACGAGGAGGTTGAAAATTGGGCCGGTATATATGAAAAATCCTATGGCTCACCGAATGTCATTATAAATAGTGCCGGTATAACTCACCCTGGTTATTTTGAAGAGATTCCATATGAGACATTTGATGAGCTCATGAAAATAGATTTCTATGGTGTTCTTAATATGTGCAGAAGCTTTATTCCCATGATGAAGGCAAAAGGTGGATATATTGTAAATATTTCCTCTATGGCGGGCTTTCTAGGGGTATTTGGTTATACCGGTTATAGTGCCGCTAAGTTTGCTGTGCTTGGGTTTTCGCAGGCACTAAGAAGTGAGATGAAGAAATACAATATCATAATATCCGTGTTATGCCCGCCTGATACAGATACACCTATGTTAGAGTGGGAGGATAAAATCAAGCCAAAAGAAACCAGAGCTGTTGCCGGCACCGCAGGTATTATGTCTCCAGATGATGTGGCAAAGATTATGATAAACGGGATGATGAAGAAGAAGTTTATTATCGTACCTGGCTTTAACGGGAAGTTCGTTCTTTATGCCTCCAGATTAGTGCCATCTCTCGTAGAATGGATAATGGATAGGCAAATCAAAAAAGCAGGGTAGCAATTTGGCGGTTTTGTGAACAAAAACTCATTTTGTGACACTCCACTCAAATGAGAGGATTTGTTTATATCTAAGTCCATGCAGATTTCCCGATGTTTGCACATCGGGTTTCTAGGCGTTAATATAGAAATTGAATATACTAATTAGAAAATACTATGGCAGAGAAACCTAAAGAATCCATACCTAAGAAAACCGATGGGAAGAGCCTGTTCTCCCTAATACGCAGAAGGACAATCATCACTGACGTAGTGCAGGGAATTATTGTGGGGGCAGTGCTAGCATTTATCACAGCAAACCTTCTCATTAACGCTGAGGTCAACACCATGCAAACGACTGTCAATGGCTGGAGTACCACTCTGAAATATGGCGCATTCGGCAACGACATCCTTTTACGGGCCGCCTGTGCCAAGCACTTGCCCGCCGCTAACCTTCCGGAAGAGGCGGTGTACTGGACGACATCCACGGATAGCACGGGTCGCACGCTGAATGGACAGCATGACTACATACTACACTTCCCGGTCGGAGGTCTCCCGCCGAACGATGCCTTCTGGTCGCTAACCATGACCGACTCCCAACGCCGCATGGTGAACAATTCGATAAACCGCTATAGCGTCGGTGATAGGTCAAATCTTGTGCCGAATGATGATGGGTCCATTGACATATACATGCAGAACACGGCTCCAGTTGGTCACGAGTCCAACTGGCTACCGGCACCTACCGGTGACTTCATGCTGTGGCTACGTGTCTACCAGCCTAGCCCAGCCATCCTAAACGGCGAGTATTACGTGCCGCCCGTTGTTGAGGTGAAATGATGCCGAATATAAAACACAAGCATCTGCTCACATTCGCCTTGACAGTGTTCGTAGCGTTGGGACTCGGCACCTTTATCTACATCTACTTCTACCCACATCTAATTTACAACTCGTTGGAGCGCGCTATAGTCCAACACGGCCTTGGGGCAACGACAAATTCCTCCGGCATTCCCGTCAATACGCTCTATACGATGCCTACCCTCGCTTCGCCATCTTCCTTGAAGTCAAACTTATTGGAAGGCACAAATCACGACACGCTCTACACTATTGGCGTGCTTGATTTGAGCAAAGGGCCGGAGATTTTACACGTGCCGGACATGGCTGGTCGATACTACAGCATAGAGTTTGTCGATTCCTGGGGCGATGTCTTCGCCTATGTCGGACGGCGCACCACTGGTACTCAGGCCGGCGACTATCTCATTAGCGGACCAGACTGGAAAGGGAATCTGCCAGAAGGAGTAATGCAGATAGTCTCTCCAGGCAATAAGGTGCTCCTTATTGGACGAGTGCTCGTGGAAAATGACAGCGACCTGACGACTGCATATGGCCTTTCGAAGCAGATACAACTCACTCCACTGAGCCGCTAGTAACCCTCAGCCTATCGGACCATCCGAATGTTATATAGCTGTTTAAAGAGTAACTGTATATACGATACAAAGCGCTCTTTGATACTATGTCCAAACATACGCATGGAACGGCAAACATTCCAATGTTCGCCCAATCGTAACAAGATAGTACTTTGTTGCGCACTGGCGGTCAGTTATCTATCGCGTTGCACGATTTAGCGAATTGTTTAGCCGCAGAAAGCCCTGCTTGGGGTGAGTGTCTACCATCGCTTTGAGCCTCTAATTCAACCTATTTCGTTGCCCTTTAGTAGCTATTCCAGCTATAATGAATGGGAGCAGCTTGCGGTCTATCAGGCAGCAGCGAGGCTGGTGAAGGGGAGGCCTGTATAATATAATTTGGAGGGTAAGGAAATGGCAAAGGCTAAATACCTTGTGGATGAAAAGGGTAGGAAGAGAGCAGTTCTTCTGGATATCAAGGAATATCAGCGGTTCCTGCAACGATTAGAAGAGCTAGAAGATGCCCTCAGTTTAGATGAAGCAGTTCACACCGCTCAAAGCTTTAGGGACTATCGTGAAATTAGAGCTGAATTAAAGCGAGAAGGGCGTCTGTGAGATATGTTGTTCTCCTGGAAAGCCGAGCTGAGAAGGAGCTTAAATCTGTTCCCGAAGGGGTTTTGAAGCGAGTGGATACTAAATTGCAAGTCTTATCGCTCAATCCCCGCCCGAGAGGTGTGGCAAAACTGAAAGGAAAAGAAAGTGAAGGATGGCGACTTAGAATAGGCGATTATCGGCTCCTTTATCAAATTGATGATTAAAGAAAACATCATCCGTATTTACAGAATCAAACATAGACGGGAAGTTTATCGCTGATCTACCTTCTCTATCCCTCAATACGTCCTAGGGCAATTGAGTGTCACTACGCTTTTTAGCGGTTTGTTCAGCCGTAAAAAACCCTGCTTGCGGCGAGTGGTTACCCTCGCTTTGAGCGTTCAATTCAGCGTTGGAGCCTTTTCCGGAGAGGCGTAAGAGGCTGCTATCAAGGGTCAACAGGCATGTTATTAAACAAAATAGGTAATTCGTTCAATAAGGTAAAAGTTCATTAAACTGGTGTTTAATATGGAAATCGCTCTATTCCAGGACAGCTCTTCGAGGAGACTAATCCAGACCCAGAGCAAAGTGGATAGCTGTCTCAACCTCTTTCAGCTTCTGAGGACTCAAGCTAGTCAGCCGATCGCGAAGGCAGTCCTTTGGAATAGTGGTAATGGTATCCAGGTTAGCTACGCAATCGCGGGGCATACCATCATCGGTTCCCAAAAGCACTTCGGAGGCTATATGGCGGATACGGGTAGTAATTGGTGCCACGATAATGAGAGAACGGACGGTATAGGCCTCATCACGGGATAGGAGCACCACTGGACGGCGTCCTGCGGGCGATTCTAATGCTGCCCACCATATTTCGCCCCGCCTCATTCCCAGGGTTCCTTGGCTAGAATATTGCTGGCGGCATGCCGTGCCGCCTCAATCTCTTCTTCAGTTTCAGGTATCTGCTGGTAGGCGCGTATATACTGCTCGCTCATTTCTTGTTCCTGTTGGCGGCGCAGCAGTGCCTCCACTGCACGGCGGAAAAACTGGCTCCGGCTTTCTCCGCTGTTTCTTCGCTCCTGTTCCACGGAAACAAGCACCTCCTCGGGAAGACTGATGGCAATCTTAGCTGTTTTCGGCATGATATCACCTTTTCATACCATGTTCACACTCCAGTATGAACTATGTATTCTTGTCTGTCAAGTCGTCATTGGCCAATGCTTATCATCGCTTTGAGCCTTCGATTCAGTCTCGAAGCCTTGGGCAATTTGGCACTTCAGCAAAGTATTACTATTCAACGTTCAGGATTACAATTGCCTTTTCAATGAATCTCTCGGCAGAGTCGATAACCGCTTTAGCCCCTGATTGAGAAAATTCTGCTGATTCTCAAAACTTGCTTTGGCATCTGACAAGTCGCTTTGGGCAATTGAGAGCTCTTTGTTGACTAATTCCTTACCCCTTGGAAAAGCGATGATTTTCCTGTTCTCAAGACATTGCTTAAAGTCCTGGTTCATTGGCTGCCTTTTCCCATAAGGTGATACCCTGCTCTACTTCGGCAAGGAAAGCTTGTTCAGATTCCCCTGCCTCCAGAAGTTCAACGGGGCTCTTAATTACCGGCTGAATATGAATATCCTCAAATCCTTGTGGAAAGCTGAAGCTATTAATCATCTGCATTACCTTTTCCCTGTCATCTGATATGATGAATAAATCTAAATCACTCTGGGAGGTGTCGGTCCCTTGGGCACAACTCCCATAGAGCACTATCCTGCTGGATATATTCGTAAGTTGTTCTGTCAATGGCTCAATAAACATAATGTTTATCAGTTTCTTGAGCTCAGTAATGGCTACACTGGAGGGGTTAACGGAGTAAAAATACATTTTCCCTTCCCGTCTCCGCTTTATGGTGCCGGTGGAATACAGGTCATTCAGGGCACGGTTTGCTGAGCCATAAGCTATGCCAATTTTACGAGCGATTTGTCTCTCATAGAACTCTTTATCTGAAAACTTGGCGAGAAAGCTCAGGACTTTCTGATTAACTGTGGCAATGATATGTAAATTGAGCATTAAATATAACTCCAAATAGTGAGTGTATACTCATTATAGTGAGTAAACTTACAAAAAGCAAGGCAAGCTCATTGTTCGTTTGCTAGGTGTAAAAGACGGTGGCTTTTTATCACTACACTTTTTGGCGGCTTGGTTAGCCGTGGAAAGCCCTGCTTGCCGGGGGCGTTTACCCTACTGTGAGTCTTCGATTCAGTCTCGAAGCCTTTTGGTAAGTAGCTAAATAGGTGCCCTTCTTTTACTGTGGAATGCCAGCTAACTCGGCGAAGTTTTCCCCGAGGAGTCTCCCTTGTACTCCTTCGTCGGGGAAGAGCCTCTCTATTCTCCTCTTGATGAATCCGTAGTCAAACTTGCCGTCTTTTCCGTGAAAGCCAAAAGGGCCATCAGTCCCGAAGAGACAGCGGTCAACTCCGAGATATTCCACCGCCTGACGGGTTGTCTTTTCACCCACATAGGTTGTCTGAGACAGGTCCACAAAGACGTTCTTTTTATCGCGAATTGCCTTCCATGTCTCAGAGTAAAGGGGGAAGCCTGTGTGAGCCAGGATAAGCTTGAGGTCTGGAACCTGTCCTAGAAGGGCATCATAGTCTCCCTCCTCACCAAAGCCCACATGGATAAGCATGGGCTTTCCTATTGCCGCCAGCTTCTGGGCCACCGGGGCAAGTTCTAAAGGCGTGTGATGATTCCAGAACGGGTGTGCCTTGATACCTACAAAACCTGGAGCATCTTTGAACCTTTCAAATTCTGCTATCTGGCCCTTTTGTCCTTTAGGATTAACGAAAATCCAGCCGAGGAAGCGGTCTGGATGTTGTTGCACCGCCTGGAATACTGGCTCATTGTCCGGGTCGGGATAGATATGAAAGACATCTCCACGAATCTTGATATTCCCTTCAGGGGTGAAGTCAGCGACGAACCGCTTTCCGAGATTCCGTAAAGAACTATGGGTCAGAAAGAACTGAAGCAGGCCTACGAGGAACGGCGATGGCTCCTTGAAGGGATCAATTTGAGTACCCATCAAGGCTACCTTATCCACGCCATCCTCGTCCATCTTTTGCAATAGCTCCTCGATCGTAAGTAGCCGCTCTTCTAGATGATAGTGACAGTCTATAACCATTTATTCCGTCCTCCTTTTTTATTTTTTAATAGCATCCAAAAGCGGTACAGGAGAAGTCAGAAATATTGGTGTATTAGGAATAATAGCAAAGACAGTGTACCTCTATCAATGAAGGGGGGTTGTTGAGCTCTAGAAGATGCCGCTTGCTGTGAGTGTTTATCATCGCCTTGAGTCTTCAATTTAACCTTGACGAGCGCCATGCCAAAAGCCTACCATTTCCGTCAACGTTGATTTGTCCCGAAATGCCCGAAAGCACCACAGCGAGAAGGGTGGGAACAAAGACAGCTCTCAATAGTCCAATTTCCTAGTTCTGGCCAGGGAAGCGACTGAGATTGATGGTTGAAAAAGGAAGACAGCAGTTTTTCTACGGTTATGTCGTAGTAATAGGCGCCTGGCTAGCTATGTTTGTAGCCGGCGGCGCCCAATTCAGCTTCAGCATTTTCCTTCCTGCGCTGATTGAAGATTTTGGCTGGACACGTGGGATGCTGTCCCTGGGATTGACGCTTAACCTGCTCTTCATGCCGGTCTTCGGTCTATTGTCTGGTTATCTGGTGGAGCGTATCGGGCCAAGACGGACTGTAATTATAGGTGCCATAATCGGCGGTATCGGTATAGCCCTGCTGAGCACGGTGACCCAAATATGGCAATTCATCCTCATCTATGGGGTGCTGGTTCCCATGGGCATAGGGTTGTCCTATATCATTCCCACGCTGAGCACGGTGAGACGATGGTTCATGAGGAAAGCAGGCAGAATGGTTGCCATCACCTGGACAGGCTCAGGGCTGGGCATAGTCTTTTTAGTGCTAGCGGCTCATGCCATGATAGATTCCTGGGGATGGCGCACAAGCTACCTTGCCTTTGGCGTCATCCTTCTGGTTGGGGCAGTGATAGGTGGTCTTCTACTCAGGAAAGACCCGGAATCAATGGGGACTTATCCCGATGGAGTGAAACCCTCTGAAGAGGAGTTAAAGGCAAGGGCTGACTTCGCGGCACGTGATGAAAAGTGGTCGGTGCGGGAGGTTATCAGGACTCCTAGCTGGTGGCTGCTCGTCGGTGCCCAGCTTGGATACCAGGTGGCAATGCTGGGTTTCCTGGCTCATCTGATAACCTGGGGTGCCATTGACATTGGAATACCGCTGGGAACTATGGTGCTCATTTATAGCTACGTGTTTGTGCTGTCGGCTGTCCTGGGTCGTCTGTTTGGAGGGTTTATTTCCGATTGGTATATGGCTCGCTTTCATATCAGTCGAAAGCCGGTACTTTATCTGTGTACTCTGGGTGTGGGTCTGGCTGGTTTCCTGTGCCTCGGGGTTGACAGCACCATGGAGATAATCCTGGTGTCGATTTTGTTTGGCTTCTGTTATGGAAGCGGGCTGGCGGTGTTTCCCACCTACCTTGGTGACCTGTTCGGTGTGCGGAATGTGGCGGTGCTCTTCGGGGTAAGTGCGATCTTCGTTGGCGGCTTTGGAGCAGTGGGTCCTGCCCTCTATGGCTTTTCCTATGACGCTATGGGTTCCTACAACCTGGCTTTCACGGTCACAGGGGTTCTGTGTCTGTTTTCTGCTCTATGCCTGTTCTTGCTCAAGCGACCGAGGAAGACGGGGTGAGATTGCTTCGGCACTGGTGTGCCTCGCAATGACAAGGAGTGTGTACCTCGCAATAACAGGGGGGGGCGTGCCTGATGTAGAACCAGCCTGTGCCACCTCACGCGGAATAGCCGATGCGTTATCGGTAACGATTCTAGTTGTCATTGATTTTCCTCCCTGGTCTGCTATTATAATTAGCAGACCTATCTCAGTTTCCCGTGTGATTGAAGACCTGGTGAAAATTTGGGTAGTGGAGGAAAAGCTGCAAGATAAGGCTTGCTAATAATAGTGGTGGGAGAGGCCTAATCCTTGATGGGTGTTGAAACCGAGGGGTAGGAGTGGCTAGAATGGAGTCTTCTTATTTAGGGTTATATCGTAATGGCGAGCTTAGACGCAGAGTTGAGGCGTTAGAAGCTCGACTGGCGTCGTGTGATATCTGTCCCAGGGAATGCCATGTCAACCGTCTGAGGAATGAGCATGGGTTTTGCCATTCTGGGTATCTGCCTATAGTCTCTGCGGTCTGCGACCATCATGGCGAGGAGCCAGCTATCTCAGGCACGAGAGGAACTGGAGCTATTTTCTTTGGTAATTGCAATATGAGGTGTGTCTACTGTCAGAATTGTTACATCAGTCAAGACCCAGAATGCCAGGCTTCCAGGGAAATGGATTTTCATACCTTAGCGGAACATATGATATATCTTCAGGATGAGCTGGGATGTCACAACATCAGTTT